>JABWAN010000580.1 GCA_013361015.1 Candidatus Zhuqueibacterota bacterium
CCTGAATCGTTTATCCGATTTGCTATTTGTATTGTCACGGGTGCTGAACCGTCACCGCACCGATGGCAGTGTCGGCGATGATGTCTATTGGAAAAGTGAACGCATGGCAGCGGCAGAATCAACGGAATAAGAATTGAAAAAAATCATCGCACTCTGTTCCGTGTGGGCGGGCATTACGGGCATTGGGGGGGTAAAAAATGCCGATGCCGCGCATTTTGACCCCACCACCGGACGGGTGACATTGGATGCCGTCAGCGTAGGAACCACGGATTATTACGGCGTGCAAGTCGGCATCGGGCAGGTGTTGCGTTACACCACCTTGCCACCCGTTTCGACCGTGGATGTGTTTGATCCGGCTACGGGGCAACTCACCATTCGTTCGTTGACGGTGGGCGGGGTGCGTTACACCAATATCGTCGTGACTTTGCAGGCGGTGTATGGGGTGACGGGTGCGGGTATGACGGCGGCGGCGAATCCGGTGCTGCCGAATGATGTTTTATTCTCCGACCAATGGCATCTGCGCAACACGGGGCAAGCGGGTCGCACGGGGGTGGCAGGCTTGGCGGGTGACGATCTGAATGCCGCACGCGCGTGGAATCTGGCGACGGGCAAAGGCATTCAAATCGCCATTTTGGATGACGGCTTGGATATTTACCATGAAGATTTGCGCACCGTTCCGGGCAAAAGCTGGGATTACCGCGTGAATGCCTACGGTGATCCGTCTTCGGGATTGGGGAATCACGGAACGGCCTGCGGAGGGCTGGCCGCAGCGATTGGCAACAACGGCAAAGGCGTGGTCGGTGTGAATTGGAACGTGAAGCTCATGCCGCTGAAGTTTCTCGGCAGCGACGGCTCGGGCAGCACCGCGGACGCCGCGGAGGCGATCATCTACGGCGTGGACAATGGCGCAAAGGTGTTGAGCAACAGTTGGGGCGGCGGCGATGCCTCGCAGGTTTTGCAAGATGCGATTCAATACGCGCAAGATCGCGGCGTGTTGTTCATTGCGGCCTCGGGCAATGACAGCAAGAATACCGATAGCTCGCCGAATTATCCCTCGAACTACGCCGTGCCCAATGTGGTTTCGGTGGCGAGCAACGATGCCAGCGATAATCTTTCGAGCTTCTCGAACTTCGGCCGGCGCACGGTCGATCTTTCCGCGCCCGGCTCCAGCATTTACAGCACGCGCCCGTTGAGCCGCTATCAACGTTTGAGCGGAACAAGTATGGCGACGCCGCACGTAGCGGGCGCGGCTGCGTTAGTGATGGCCCGCTATCCGAGCATCGCTTCTCATCAAGTTATCGTACGCCTGCTCGGCGGTGTCGATCGTAAATCGGCGTTCATCGGGAAAATGGTTTCCGGCGGCAGGCTGAATGTGTTCAATGCGATGTCAACCAATCCGCTCATTGCGTTGACAACGGACTGGAGCAACACCACGAACACCTCCGGGCCATACGTGGTGAGCACTTCCGTCGTTGACGATCAAAGCGTGGCGAGTGTGCGTTTGATCTATACTTTGAATGGCGCCGGCGGCGACACGCTCAATATGACGCCGGGTACACGCGATTCTTATTCCGCGAACATTCCAGGCCAAGCGTTGAACACGACAATCAATTACATGGTGCTCGCGACGGATAATGCCGGCAATCGCACGCTTGGCCCAACATACAGTTTCAAAATCTCCAACGAGCCGGATCCCGGTGACGGCGGTGGCTGTTGTGGGCAATCCGCCATGGCCATGGGCAACTTGCACGGGCCGGCGAAATACGCCGTCGAGCTTCCGCTCAATCTTGCGTTCTTTCTGCTGCCGTTGGTGTTGGTGCGGAGATGGAGGAAGAAGAAGTAATCCTCATCACAAAATAGTCGTCAATCTCGTTTTGAACACAAAGCGCCCGTGCTAAGATTTCAGCACGGGCGCTTTGTGTTTTTGCAGCTCACTTACTCTTTTCTGGCAACCAAGAAGTTCGGATTATACTGCCAAATTCTTTTCGGAGTCAGTGCCAGAGAGTTTAGCTTTCAGCGAGAATCAAGCGCTCGACGGTTGCAAAGCTCTGCTTCATCTTCATCAAACGCGTGGCAATGAGCTTGCAGATCGGGCAAACAAGCCAGCGCGGCCAGGCGCTGTCCAGCTTCATGTTCCAATATATTTGCGTACCCTCTGCTGTAGGTTTAAGCTCGCCGGTTATGATGAGTTTGAGCAAGCCTCTGGAATAGCGCACGGTAAAATACTCAAAGGGCCGCCAATCTAAGATCTCTTCTATGAATCTATAGTTCGAACAGTGATTATGGGTTCCCGGTCCGGTGCGACCGCGCGGTCGTTCCTTTACCGCCCAGGATGATCCCTTCATCCAAATGGTACGCTTGGGTGGATCATTCAACCATTCCCAAACCACGGGAAGGGGCGCCGGAAAATGATGGGTCAGTGCAACATCTGCCTCCTCCGCTCTTAGCACGGTACGCCGATCTTCCGTGAGTTCTTTGTAGCGCACGTCCAAGTTCATGCTATAGGTCTGGACTTCGCCCAGATGCTCGTAGGTTTCGACCTCTGCATACATCGAGTTCGGCCAGATTTCCATTTGCTTCAGACAAGGCTCGGAGCACAGCGCGTATCCCCGCCAACCCGTGGCTTCGCTCACTTTATTCTTGAGCAAGCGGTGTGCGAGATTCACGCACGAACCAATCGGCTTGTCATGGCCCATGACTTCTTGAAGAACATACTCCCCATAGTGAATGATAAATTTTAAATCCAGGCTGGGAATCGCCTGGCACGCGTTGCAAGAACAGGTAGCGTTGCGTTGCATCGTTTTTTGCCGGTCGCGGAAAGTGATGTATGTTGTCTCGACCAGCTCAAGCAGGGTTTCCCCGCGCAGCATCTTTGATTGCGGCGTATACAAAAATACCGCGTCACCTTCGACCTCGATCAAAGTTAAGGTCGGTGTCATATGGCGAATGATGAGCGTCAAGATATTGTTCAAGATCCCTTGAACATGATCGAGCTCATTGCTCGCCATGAAAGAAGTATAACCGGAAATATCTGCCAGAACAAAATACCCTCGTTGGATGACAGAGGCCATGCGCTACACTCCTGTTGACTGAAATTTCACTGCCAAACCCTCGGCCGTTTCTAGCAACGACGGTTGTGCTTCGAAACTCTCCCTCGGTTAATGATTACTGCGTTGATTTGTGTGGGCCCAAAATCTGAACCGTATCTAAAAAGTAAACAGTGCAAAAAAGAGCAAAGATTTTGGTCACAAAATAACTCAGCACGGCCTTTGGCCGAACCCCAAATTCTCTATCCGCAGATTTTGCAGATTTACGCCGGTGATGAATCTGCGAAAACAAAAAAGATTTCATTTTTTGAACGTGATGTTTCCGTGCCCTTCTGTGTGATTCTGTGGCAATATTTTATGGCTCCGGCTTTTTTTTATGAAGCTCACAGTGCAGAACGGGCGTCAACGTACACCCAGGCTTGGTTCCCTGAAGCAAGCATTCCGTTTATCCGTTTGTATGCGGCGAGCTGTTCGTACTGGTCCGCAGCAGCAAGCTCGGCGTCGGAAATCTCGAATACCGTCCCGCTCACCCGGCTGTCGTTTCTGCCGTTGAACGTGACATTCGCATGGTGCGTTTTGCCGCTCGCAGCCGCGACTTGCGGGTCTTCAATCTTTACGAACGACTGCTCGAACCCAAGCAGCTCGTCCTTGTGCCCTTGGAGCACCCTTCCGAACGTAGACACCTGCACGTTTTTTTGTTGAAGGGTACCGTAGGAAAAGAGTAGCGGCATGGCCAAGAAATCCGCGTGTAGTGGATGATTTCGAAACCTAATCTGCTTTTCGTCTGCCTTAAAAATTTGCCAGGAGTTGCATGCGCGTTTGTTGTAAGATGGCGCAGGCTTTTAAAACTTGCAAGCGTAAATCTCCGTGCGGCTGCAATCTTTTGATCTTGTACACCGTGTTCTATGAACCTATTTGCGCGGCCTCGTAGGTTTGATGGCGCAAGCACTCGGTCCAGCGCTAGCTGGACTGCGTCCGCAGCATCCACCTCAGCGCGCCGCCAGTCACGGCGCCGAGTGCCAATCCGCCGGATAGAATCACACCGAGGTAGATCAGCGCACCCAACACACCTGGAAGGTTTCGTCGCAGCACTTCCTGTAGATACCTGTCGTTGAGCACAACCGTCCCGGCTGCTAGCAGCCAGCCCACCACACTCGCAGGTATCCACCAGTTTGCGCGCTCCGAATGTAAACGCAGAATGCCGCGCTGCAACGCGCCAACCAACACGCCACCGGCCGCCACACAGAGCGGAAGCGAATAACCAAGTTTAGCCCCGAGTATGCGAGTGAGATCAAAAACCACAAACGGGAGCGCCATTCCAAGCACAGTGACCCAAAGCCATCGTCCACTTTCTCCGAACAACCGCCGCACCGTGCGCGCTTGCACGTATCCGACGCCCATGCCCATACCGGCGCCAATCAGAAACTGCGTTCCCTGCACGCCGATTGCATCTACGGCAAGGATCGCAATGATCGTCAATACAACACCGAGTAACCAGCCTAAAAACGTGTTGCGCAGCCATTGCACAAAAATGCCGT
>JABWAN010000581.1 GCA_013361015.1 Candidatus Zhuqueibacterota bacterium
GAGAGAGCTATTTTTCCAATCCCACGGGCGCGATGGTGACGATCAAATGTTCGCCGTGGCATTTCGAAGACAAAGTATTGCTTATGGGCGACGCGGCGCACGCCATCGTGCCGTTCTTCGGCCAGGGCGTGAATTGCTGTTTCGAAGATTGCACGTATTTCAACGAATGTTTGGAGCGCCACGGCGCGAATTGGCAAAACTTGTTTGATGAATTTGAAAGTTTACGCAAACCCAACACCGATGCCATTGCCGAACTTGCGCTCGAAAACTTCATCGAGATGCGCGACCGCGTTGCCGATCCAAAATTTTTGTTGAAGAAGAAAGTCGAGCAGGCGTTGGAGCAAAGATTCCCGGAAATCTTCGTTCCAAAATACTCGCTCGTCACGTTTCGCCGCGGACCGTATTCTGAAGCGTTGGAGAGAGGTAAGGTGCAGGATCACATATTGGAAGAGTTGTGCCGTTCGATCGACCGTGTTGAGGAAGCGAATTGGGAGGAGGCGGAACATTTATTGAAGCGATATTATCGCTGAAAATATATTACTTCAAGCTGGCGAAGCTTTCGTTTTTCGATACGATACTACTCCCCATCACCCTGATCTAGTGAATTTTCCTCATCACAAACATTTGGCTTCCGGCATCGTCATGCCTTCCCATGAGCCTACATTGGCTATCGTCCTCGATGAAATTGACCTCTGTATCGCACGATCCGCCCCCAAATAAAGACGATGGCAAAGAAGGCCGGGCTTTAACAACAGGCGCTCTATTAACGAATCTTTATGCGCTCCTACCGGGTTCGTCGTGGTTTTGATGTAACACGAAAAGCTGCTTCGCCGGAATGTTTTGGCTTCTGCTCGGATTGCGCCGGACGATGCCACCGATACAGCAGCATTCCCGCCACGATCAAAACCATGACCCACGCCCACCAATCGCCATAGCGCGCGTAAACCGTTGCCGGCATTTCCATGAGTGGCACTTGCGCCGCAAAATATGTTGGAACGTCTCTCTCCGCGCGGTGCGTGATTTCGCCGTTCGGCATGATCACCGCAGAGATGCCGGTATTTGTTGCACGTACTTGCACTAAGCGCGTTTCCACGCTGCGCAATTGCGCGAGCGCGAGATGCTGCTCTTGTTCCTGCCAGGGGCCATACCAACTGTCATTCGTCGAGTTCAGAATAATATTCGCGCCTTGCACAGCATATTCGCGGAGATAATGCGGGTCGAGCGCCTCGTAGCAAATAATCGCTGCAATTTTGAAATCACGATAGCGCATCATCTCCGGCCCGGGCCCCGCGCCGAAATCTGAGATCGCAGGAATGAGGTCTTTGAGTGATGGGAAGATATTCGAGAGCGGCATGTATTCGCCGAATGCGAGCAGAATGTGTTTTTTGTAGATTGCGCTGGCGTTGTCTTTGCCCGGCTCGACCAATGCCATGGAATTGAAGTAACGATATTCCGGCTCGCGTTGGGTCGCATGTCCGCCGGTCACGAGCGCGGCATTGATCGTAAGCGTCAACTCCGCCAACGCTTGATGCTCCGGGCGTTTGTCGGGAAACGGATAGGGATAAGTGCCTTCGGGCCAGAGCACGAGATCGAGCGGCTGCTTTTGTTGGCGTTGCAAAGCGCGCGTCAAGTCACTATGAATCTCAACGGCTTTCTGCAACGTTTCGCGATGGCCGAACTGCGCGAGCAAACGATCCAAATTTCCGAGATTGCCCTGCACCACGCCGATATTTTTTTGCGTGACTTGACTCATGTGCTCTTCGACTTGCTGCAAACGCAATTGCCCATAAACAAAACTGAACAGCACGATGCCGGCGCCGAGCGCAATCGTCGCCACGGCTTCACGCGGCGTAAAATGGCGCGGCAGCTTTTTGAAAGCCTGCACGCGCGGAAGAACGAAGCCGTCGAACAATGCGAAGACGGCATAATTCACCCAAAAGATCTGCGTCGTCAATAAAATCGCGCCGCCGAGATCGGCGATTTGAATGAAAGGAATGACTTGATAAATCGCATTGCCCGCATACCAATAAAACAGCTTGGGGAAGAAGGCCTCGAGGGCGACAAATACCGCGGTGACCCAGAGCGCTTGCCATTGCATCGAAAGTTTCTTGCGCAACACCGCAACTAGGCCGCCGGTGACTGCAAGATTTATGCTCCCGACCGCGGCATAGAGCAGGAGAATCGGATATGCCGCGAACCACGGCAACCCACCAAACTCGATCGCCGTGTGTGCAATCCAAAAGAATCCACCCAATGTCATCACCGCAGAATAGAGCCAGGCATACCACACCGTTTCTTTGACGCCCTCACAATGATTGAGCAGCCAAAAGTATGGCACATAAGCGATGACAATCAAAAACGTCCAATTGATTTCTGGAAAAGAGAGAAAACCGAGGCAACCGCCGACGAAAGCTGCGAGGAGTTTGTTTTTTTTCATGAAGGGTTCGTGTTTGCTCATTGATGATTCCGGGATTTCTGTGCGTCCGTTCCTCTGCCTATCCCGCAATCCATGGCGCGCTTAGCGCCGGTTTCCGCCCAACTCTTCCTTCACAAAATACGAACGTGCTTGCGAATTGGCCGCAGTGATCATCTCCCCGAGCAAGCCAATGGACACGGCCTGCACGCCGATGATCATCAACAGCACTGCCAAGAAGAGCACCGGGCGATTGGTGAGATAGGATTTGAGCATGAGGCGCTCGTAGGTCAAATAACCGGCGATGACGAGGCCGACAATAAAAGCGAATGTGCCCGCAACGCCGAAAAGGTGCAACGGGCGCTTGGTGTAGCGTGAGAGAAAGAGCACGGTGATCAAGTCAAAAAAGCCTTTGGAAAAACGCGAGGGCCCGAATTTGCTCTTGCCGTATTTACGCGGATGGTGTTTCACCACCACTTCTCCCACACGAAAACCCTCCTTGAAAGCGAGCACCGGCAAAAAGCGATGCAGCTCGCCATACACTGGAATCGTGCTCGTTACTTCGCGGCGATAGGCTTTCAAGCCGCAATTGATGTCGTGCAAGCGCAAGCCGGTCATGAAACCCGTGACGCGATTGAAAATCTTCGAAGAGATTCTTTTGATGAACGGATCGTGACGGTGTTTCTTCCAGCCGGAAATGAGGTCGAAATCGCCGTGCTGCAACTCCTCCAAAAGATGCTTAATCTCCATGGGGTCGTCTTGCAGATCCGCATCCATCGTGACGATGAACTGGCCGCGCGCGCGCTCGAAGCCCGCTGCGAGCGCCGCGGATTTGCCATAGTTTCTCCGGAACTGCACGATGCGTATCCGCCGGTCACGTTGATACAGTTCGCGCAGCACTTTGAAGGATTGATCCTTCGAGCCATCGTCAACGAAAATGATTTCTGTGGGAAGCTGCAATTCGCGCAATGCGGCCGAGAGCTGTTGGTGCAGTTCCACCAATGCGTCCGCTTCATTGTAGAGCGGCACAACGATGGAAAGCTGGGGCCTGCCAGTTGGTGCCTGCTCGCGTGGTGGTTTCGGCTTGGAGTCGGGTCTGCCTGGTTTGGAATCACTCGGTCTTGCTGCCGGCGTAGCCGCGCCCTGCGGTTGAGATTCCGGCGCTGGTCGATCATGCCGGGGCCTGCGAAAACGCCGCCGGCGATTGCGGCGCTGGGGAGAATGTTGCTCTTCGGAATGAGCGGACTCGGGGTTCATTGCTGCTGATCCTGTGGCTGAGTGTTCGAAGCGCCGTCAGCGTCGTTGGGCATGGAAAGATTGATGCGCGCAGCCGAAGACGGAACGCGCAAGCTGAAATCACTTGCGGGGATTTTAGTATTGAGCTCGATGCGGTCGTAGAAAATCGTGAAGCGCTCGCGCTGGCCGGGGCGATCCAATTGCAGCCACTGCGGCAGCCAGATGCCTTTTTCTTTATGAAAGCGGCGAAAGGTTTGACGGCTATACAGCGCGCCGGTGCTATCGTATTGCTCCGCTTTGGTGACGACTCCGTGCTTGGGATCCACCCAATAGCTGACCCGCCACGTCGCGCGTTGGCCTTCGAAGCGATAACTGTCGTTGTCAATCGTCATTGCGAACGTGCTATCGAACGGCGGGAGCACGGCGCCCGTAATTCCACTCAACATTTCATCATATTCCACTTTCATACGGAAGAGCAGCAACTGGTCCATGCGATTGACCTCGCCGTAAAAATACGTATTCTCGAACGGCGAATAGCTTTCGAAACGTTTGCGATCCGCGAAAAAAAAGCCGGCATCGACGCCGAACGTTGCTTCGACTTTGATGAACATGGAATCGGGCTGCTGCGTCAAAACCGTGGCCGCGGCCGCAAGCTGCATTTGCGGCGAATCGATAATCAGGCGGCCCCTGCCTTGAAACGCTTGCACACGCCGATAATTGTTCGCCACCTGCAAATAGACTTTTTGCGGATCAGTAGGAAGCAGTGGGCGCGAAGAACGCAGCGCTGCGCAACCGGTAAGCAAACACAGAAGCAGCGGCAGGGCATTTTTCATGGAGAGATTTACGGTCGCCTCGTCATAGAATCCCCCGCGACGATATAACCGAAATTCCCCCTTTGAAGGGGGCTAGGGGGATGTTTTTGAGGATGGCTTTGTTTCTCTGCAAACCACGCGGCACTGACGATAACAACTTTCCCCGCGACAACAAAGGCTGACGCACAATCACGGTACCTGTGTTTTTTGATTCAGCCCTAGCTTTTGCAAAACGCTCGCGCGGTTGGCATCGAGTGCGAGTGCTTTTTGCCAGGCGTTGCGTGCGTCTTCGGTTTGCCCCAACTTGTCGTAGACGTCGCCGAGGTGTTCAAACACTTCCGCGGAAGTATCGCGCACGCCGATAGCTTTGAGAATGTATTCGAGCGCGAGCTTATATTCACGGCGCTTGTAATGAATCCAGCCGATGGTATCGAGAAACGCACCGTTGTTCGGCTCGGCTTTGAGTGCACGTTGCACCATGCCCAAAGCTTTGTCGAGTTGCACACCGCGCTCGGAGAGACTGTAGCTGTAGTTGTTCAGCAACGTCGCATCGTCCGGGCTGAGCTTGAGCGCGCTTTCATAGATGGAATCCGAAGCCGCGTGTTTGCCCAACTCATCAAGTGTTGCGGCGAGGGTACCTTTCCATTGCGCATTGTCAGGCGACATCTCGATTGCGCGCGTCAAATACGGCAACGATTCTTGATGCTTGCGTTGCTGGCTGAGGCTGACGCCCAGGAAGAAATTGACGACCGGATTGTCCGGCGCCAGCTCATACGCGTGCTCAAAACTGCGCTGCGCATTTTCGTTTTGATTGAGTTGAAACTGCGCGAGGCCAAGAGTGGACCACGCTTCGAGCAACGACGCCTCCAACTCCACCGCCTTGGTAAGATTGTCAATCGCGAGCTGCAAACGGCGGCTGTCATAGGCGAGCCTGCCCAAAAACAAATAGCCACGATAATCTTTGGGCGCGCGCTTGATCCATTCTTCCGCGGTGGTCAAGGCTTGCGCGGTATCGCCGCGCTCGAAGAACAGGCCGCTCAGCATTTGTAAGTTTTCCAAACCCGTGGAGTCGTCAGTCGTTTTGCGCTGCAATACTTGAATCGCTTGGCTGATGGTGCCGTCCGCGGCGAGCGAGTCGCCTTTGCGGCGCTGCAGATCGCTAATCTGAATGAGTAAGCGGACGTTAGTGGAATCGGCCTTCCAGCGTTTTTGCAGAGCGGCAATGGCTTGCGCCATCTTGGTATTGGCTTTCAGTGTGTCGCCTTGCTGCAAATAAAGTCCGTGCAACTGCACGAGCAGCACCAAGTTGGTGGAATCCTCGGTCGCGCTCTTTTCGATCAACGCGATCGCCTTGGGCATCTGCTTGGTGGCAAGATACGCGTCTTTGAGTTTGTCGCGCACTTCGTTGAAAGAAGCGTCTTTGGCGAGGGCTTTTTCATACCATGCAATCAAACCGGTGGTATCGTTCTGCGCCGCGTAAATCGCCGCAATCGCAAGATAGCCGCGCTCGTCCTCGGGCGAATCTTTGAGGCTATATTCGAAAGCTGCGCGCGCTTCGGGATATTTCTTGAGCGAGAGATAGAGTGTGCCAAGCTGCCACCATTCGCGCATGCCGGCTTTGCCCATGTCCACGAGGCGTTGATACATTTGCGCCGCGGACTCGGGTGCGCGCTTGGCGAGATAATAAGCGGCAAGAAAATACAGTGCGCCTGTATTTTCGGGATCGATCTCTAAAATGGTCTTGAATTCTTCTGCTGCCGCCTCGGCCTTGCCCAAGCGTTGATAGACCTCCGCGAGCGTTTCGCGCGCAGGCACGTTGCGGGGATCGAGGCGCAAGCCGCGTTTCAAAACCTGCTCGGCGCCGTCGAGCTTGTTGAGCACGAGATAAGTTTCGCCGATGGCATTGTAGAGCGAAGCCGAAGTGGTATCATAGAGCAAAGCTTCTTGGTAGGCAATCAAGGCTGAGGTGTAATCGCCCTGCAATTCTGCAATGGCGCCGCGCGCCACAAGCTCGGCGGCGCGACTGTCTGCCTGGGCAACGGATTTTTTCGCAGCCGTTGGCACACGCGCAGTTTTGACGGACGCAGGATTGCAGCTTAGAAGGAGTGCGGCAGCAAGAAGATATAGGGAAAACGAGGTTATTTGCTTCATGTTGGCTCGTGAATAAACCACTGGGGATTCTTTGGAAAATTCCAATGTATTGTCATTCAGGAGGAATCTTGTATGCGCTAGGAATCACGACCCATTTAAAGATTCGTGCCAGGTGCGAGGGAGTTCTTTCAGAATGACATTTAGGGTTGTGCGCTTACAATGAAAGGCACTGTAAGACAGCGTGCCAATATAGGCCACCCCCAAAAAAATTACAAGCGATTTTATCGCAGCGGAACAGGTCCTTTCATGCTTCGTAACTTGCAAATAAGCAAAATTAAACTTGGAAAAATCTTCATGATGAAGTTAATTTGTTCTCTAATAGGATTTTCCCTATGAGCAGAAGCCATTCAACGCACGCATGACAAATTCCGAGCTTCACATAAAAATCTCTCGTGCTCTGCTGGTCTTTGTGCTTCTGGGTTTGGTTTACGTCACCTCCGTGCCTTTTGGCATGATAGCGCCGAAGCGCTATGGCGCCAAATGGGCGCGCACGGAATTGGTGCCGTTCTATCCCAACCCGGGCGCGCGCTTGACCGGCTCCGATACCGTCGCGAATATTCTGTTGTTCCTACCGCTCGGATTCGTTCTGCACGGCTGGCGCAAACTGCGGCGCACCACTGCTCCCACCGGCATTTTCAAAACGGTGCTCTACTGCTTGCTCTTCAGCACCTCCATCGAGATTTTCCAGTTCTTCCTGAAAGACCGTTTCAGCTCGATCAATGACGTCATGTTCAATGTGATGGGCGCTGCCCTCGGCGCCGTCGCTGCGCATTTCTACTATGTGGATGCTCTGCAGCGCGCTCTGCAGTTTTGGCGTTTTCTCATGGAACGCTTGGGCCTGCTAGTGCTCGGCGCATTGGGCCTCGCCTATCTGCTTTGGATGCT
>JABWAN010000582.1 GCA_013361015.1 Candidatus Zhuqueibacterota bacterium
TCCAAAATGCTGCGCCGTATAAACGCATGGGGCGAGGCGTTAATCGAAAAACCACACACCTCGACTTTTTTTTTAACCAGAAACGCCAGAGCCAACGCATCTGCAAGATCGGGCGAATAACCCAGGCGCTTCTTCATCTCGTCTTTTAATTCTAAAATAATTTTGCCGCCGCTCGTATATCTGAATTGCATCGCAGTCAACTCGCCGCTCAAGCGATCATAGTGTGACCGCGAGATGCGCGTGAGATCGATCTCGCCTTGCTGAAAACGTTCGCGCAGCTTCCAATACATTTCCGCGCGGAGATTGGCGAAGTGCTCACTATCGTTTGCAGCCGTGCTCACGTTGATGGAAGTGCAGGGATGGTGTTGTTCGCGTAAACGATCAAACACGCCGCTGCCGATGCCGATGATGTCAATGTTTGCATGCACGCCCGCGGCTTTCACGCGACCCGTGGTCATCATGAGGTCTTGCCCTTGCCACGTTTCAATCGAAAGCACACATGCGCCTTGCCGCACCACGAGCGCGCTGTCATCCGAACCAAAGCGCGCGACATCGAGGCCCGCAACCGTTTCACCTTCCGCTTGCAATTCTCTTTCGCGCGCCGTTTCAATCCATGCGAGTGAGAAGAGCGCGTCTTCATTCTGTTCGGGAAACTCGCCGAGCACGCGCGCTTGAAACACCGGCGAGTCTTCACCCCATTGCCGCTTGCGGGCTTCGACCCATTCTTGCGATACTCTTCTTGCTGCGAGTGCTTCTTCGAGTTTGATATGGCGCGTGTGCCAATCTTCAAAACCAGGCGCGCGACGGTGAATTTCATAGAATCTGCCGCTGCGCGAACCGGGTGTGCTGATCGCGAGCGCATAACAATTTCCAGTGGAGAATGCGCCTTCAACCGCATCCCAAATTGTAAGCGGGATGCCTTTGGCTTCATCGAAAATGTAAAGCAGCGTGCTAGCGTGCGCGCCTTCGATCAAGTCGGGCTTGTCGCTCGCCACCGCGAACGCTTCACCGCCTTGCGTTTTGAGCGAGAGTGTGAGCAACTCAGGCTTGAATCCCACCAACTCCCAACGCGCGGTGCGATACCACTTATGAATCTCCGGCCAAGTGAAGCGCACGAGCTGTCTCCACGCGCTCGCTGTGGTGATCACTTTAAAGTCCCGCTCGAAATTCGCGACAGCCCACAGCACGAGCCAAGCGGCAAGCGAAGTTTTGCCCGCACCGTGCGGCGATCTCACCGCGACACGGCGATACTTGAGCACGGCGTCGAGAACCTCGCTTTGATAACACGTTGGCTGCGTTTGCAAAACTTCGCGCACGAACGCGCTGGGCTGCTCGCGCCAGCAACGACGCCGTTTCTCTAAAAGCGCCGCGGCTAATACTTCCCGCTGCGAGCGAGGAGAGGAAGTGACGAAAGTGGAAATAGAATCCATCCTGGATCCTTTATTTAGTATTTCAACTTGCCCAACTCCTAAAGAAAGGGCATCTTGGGCAAGTTGACAAAAATGCAAATCAAAAATTGATCATTGTTTCAATGCAGTGACAGAGTACATAATCGGCCGCCTGCCTATAGCAGGACAACCAGGATGATCAGGACGTATTTTCCATATAAAGCTCACGAGAAAAGAAATAGATAGAACTATATGGAAGTAACATCCTGATCGTCCTGTTCGTCCTGAGCGGTCGTATCCAGCAACCCAAGCCCAATCCTAAAGGCATTTCCGCCAATCTTTTTATTCTCGATTCCCAATTCCGCGAGCCGGTTTCCAAATTCTCGCGCGTTTACCGGCGGCTCGCTTTGTTCTTCACACCATTTCTTGTAGGCGCCATAGATCGTGTTAAACTTTGCTCGAAATCCTGCTTTGCGCACACAGCACTCTTTAGTGAAATTCGAAATCACGTCCATTTCTTCGCGGTAAGCTTGAGTTGCGTTCAAGACGGCGGCAGGCGGTTGCAACCCACGATTTTGCCATTCCAGGCAACCTTCGATCGCCCAATTCAGAATCCCAGGAAGTTCAGCGTACAGTTTTTCTACGAGTTTTTCATCCGCGATAGGGCGGTCGTCCTGTGGTTCATGCGGCTTGCGAAACGTAACCGTAAACGGGATGCGGTGGATGCGGCGCCAAATCCCATGATCCGTCCCGCGAATCACGGGATTATGGTTCGCAGCCAGGAAAATCTTGTGCGTGGGTTCGAATTCCCAGAAGTCCTCTTTCATACGGCGCGCACGAACGCGATCGCCACCGGTGAGTTGCTTGACGAGCGATTCTGCCATATGCCGTCCACGGTCCGCCTCCACGGTCGCCACAAAGCGACGGCCACAGAGATCGGCAAGCTCGGTCGGATGGCGGTCATGGCGCTTGTTGAGCAAAAGGTCGGGAGGGGCCTGCATCGCATATGGGCCGAGCAAACTTAAGATGCTTGCGATAAGAGTGGTTTTACCATTTGAGCCGGTACCATAAAGGAAAAAGAGGCATTGCTCGGAGCAGGTTCCGGTCAAACAATAACCGATGACACGTTGGATGAAGCGCACGAGTTCTTGGTTGCCGCCAAAAATTTGCGCAAGAAATGTTTCAAACTGCGGACATGTTGCCGTAGCGGAGAAAAACACGGGAGCGCATAGGGTGAGCAAGTCGCTGCGACGATGTTCGCGGAAACCTCCCGTGCGAAGATCAACGGTGCCGTTCTGAACATTGAAAAGGAACGGATCGACATCGAGATTCGCAGGCAGCACTTGAATAGCACGCTCATGGCGCGCAAGCCCCACCATCTCACGAATTCTTGCGCCATGCTCAGAACTGATTGCATGTTTCGCGATCTTCTCACGAGCGCCGACTTCGTGCGTTTTTGCCGCTTCCTCGTAGATCGTACGGACGGTGTTTTTGACGCAAGCCATGACTTCAGACATTGAATCGATTGTCCAATATCGCCCGTTCCAAGTGAGCCATTTTTTCCAAGATTCACAGTAGCGCAAATCTTCGCCACGCTTTGTGATTACTCTTTCGGCATTGCCAAGATCGGTAAGTGGAAATTGGGTGAGAACGGTATTTTGAGGGGAGGACAATGAGGCTTCATCTTCACATCCGGGATAAGAAGTCAAGGCCGGTGTTTGAGCAATGAGTTCTTGAAGTTCCTTGGCCGTATGCCCTTTGCCAAACCAGTCCGAAACGTCCTCCTTTTCAGCGAGATCGGGAAGAACAACGAGCTTGAGAGTGCTTGCGGTACTTAACAGCGAAGCAGAAACATCATCACCATGCCTTTTTCCCGCGGTATCATTGTCAGGCATGACAATAACATCGCGGTCTTGCAGCGATTTATTGTAGCCTTTGCGCCACTTTCCTGCCCCCATGGGGTTGGTCGTTGCAACAAAACCGTGCCGATACAAAACATCTGCATCCTTCTCGCCCTCCACAATAATGACCGGTCCTTGCGCACGAAGCAGTTCGGGCAAACGATAGAGCACGCGACGCACACCTTGAATATCGTGAATCCACCCGCCTTTGCCATCCGGTCTACGTTGTTTAAAATCTTTTGGCAAATAGCGCACAGTTTGAAATAGCAAGTTGCCGTGCTCATCGTGATAGTCGTATTCCGCTACGATGGTTCTAGGAACACTGGGCGCGTTCGACGGTAGTCCCAACTTTTGCTTGAAATCTTTCACGCCGCCGCCGATACCTTCCGCATGACAGTACCACGTGCCCTTCTCCAAGTTAATTGAAAGCGAGGGTTTTTGGTCGTCGTGGAAGATGCAATGCACATTCTGCTCGGCTTTGGCGGGATCGAGGCCTGCCAAATACCGCGAGTAGAATTCCCGATAGTTGTGGATCTGCATGTGACCATCCATGGTCGTTGCCTCGCTTCCTAGAATAAGTGCATGAGGTCAGCAGCATTTCGATTGATCATTTGGCGGCATGGCGTCTTTGACGTCGGCATTAAAAAGCTTTTCGACCGATATGCCAAGCGCCTGTGCAATCCGCTGTTTGACTTTTGGAGAAGGGCGTACGCGCCCTCGCAAGATCAGCGACAACGTCGTTTCAGAGATTTTGGCCAAGCCGGCGACCTCATACTGGCGTAATTTGCGTCGTCGGATCTCCAGCAAAAGGTTGTCATACATAGCAAGTTGCCTCCGTTCATAAATAAAAAAGCCGAGAACGATTGTCCTCGGCGTCAATTTAAAAAATAAGTTTTGCTAAGTCACGTCAGATAGGGTGTACACCTCTGCCTTTTTCATACATTGCGCCAGGCCATTTTTTGCTGGTGCAAGCTTGAATGACACGGTCCATTCGCCGGAACAGTCGCCCGGCCTTGTCAGTATCCAAATCTTTCAAATGCAGTCGATCGGCAATCCTTGAGAACCCCATTTCCTCATTCTCGTTGTTGCCTTTCTTGTATCCCTTCCTCAAATCCCAAATCTCAATCATAACCCGCCACTCTGCGAGCAGATTCTTGACTTTTTGATGACGCTTTTGTGCAATGGAGTTCAGGTAGCCGCCAATTGGAGCAGTGATTTCGTCCAATGAACGGTTGGCGTTTGCCACAAAAGTAGCTTCTCCATTGTCCCTTAATTTTCGTC
>JABWAN010000583.1 GCA_013361015.1 Candidatus Zhuqueibacterota bacterium
GTTCGCCTTGCACGAGCACGCGCACTTGCTGGCCGAGCAAATTATAAATTGCCAGCTTAATCTCGCCCGAAATGCCAACGGGCAATTCATACTGAATCATCGTCGAGCCGCGGAACGGATTGGGCTGGCTCTGCCGCAGTGCAATCGTTTGTGGCGGGGCAGCGCTGTGCTCGCCCACACCTGTGCCGCGAATTACCAACTCCACGGGCACCGTCGTAACCGGCTCATCAGGGTCATTCGAATGAAATACAATTTGGGCAAGATGAGTTCCGTCTTGCAATCCGGCAGTATTCACGAGCAGCGGCACCACGAGACGTTGTTCGCCTTCCACCAATGCGGAATCGATGCCGACTTGCAGCCACGAGACTGCGGCGCCGCGGGGGGCATTTCGAAGCATGAATAGCGTATGTTTGACGGCCCTTTGCGCCGTGTGCGATGGTGCGGCCTTCTCATTCAAGCGCAAACGCTGCACGAGATCGCCGTACGCGTTATCCGCTGCGTGTATTGCTTGCAAGGCCGTCGTCACCGTATCTGTAATAGTGAAATGCAAATCCAGCAAGCCGAGATTGAACACGAGCAGCGAGTCCACCGCCACCGAGCCGGGGCCGAGATTGAAAGCGAGCTGCTCCGGTTGCACGTCAATATCCGCGACGCGATTCGTCACCATAAAATGATAGAATCCCAGCGGAGCATTTGCAGGATCGCGCGTGAGATTGCCATCATCGTCTTTGGCTTCAACGTAATAACGCACTTCCGTCTCGGCAAGTTGCCCTGGAATGTTGGCAGAGAAATCATCGCTGCCCGCAAGCCGGCTCATCGCCAATGCAACGTGGTTTGCGCCGTTGTCCGTGCTGTATTTCAAAACTGCAGTGTGCGTATTGCCATCGTCCGTGATGTGCGAAGCAACGAGATACGGTCCGGCGAGATTGTTGGTGTTGCGCCACCGCGTCGTATTGATGATGACCGGCGCTTGCGAACCGCCGAGCGTAATTTCCACATCATCGATATACCAGCCGGGCTCGGTCACATAACCGTCGCTGCCAAAATGAAAACGAAGCGCGATGGTTTGGCCGGCATAAGCGGAGAGATCGAAGACTTCTTGTTGCCAAACGTTGCCGTTCGTCGCCGGGCCGCCAAACACCGGCTCGTTGAGCAATACGTTCACGGGATCGGGACTCGTCACTATACCATCATAGCCGCCCTCAGGCGTAATGATTTCGAACGGCCCGCCATTCACCGAGATTTTGACATTGCCGCCATCCCAATAAGTGCCGTCGCTGTGCTCCATCACATACCAATGCCAAAACGTGAGCGTAGAATTTTGCACATTGGTGAGATCGATGGGAGGCAAATCGAGCTTCGAGTCGGAGAGGTCGGAATAATTACCTCCGAGTTTCGTGGCCCACACTTTCGCTCCGGAGAAAGCTTGCTGCGGTCCGGAAGTGGGCGCGCCCCATTCCCAATCTGAGGGATTGGTCGTGATCAAGTCGCCATCATCCGGCTCGAAATCATAAAGGAGGCTATTGACGATTGTGAACGAGTAATGTTCCGTGGCGGGCAGGCGTGCAGTGTTCGCGCGCGCGGAATTGTCGGTCGCGAGCAGATAATAATCGAAGCGATCACCCACTTGCGCCGAAGCCGGCTGCACGCTGGCTTCATATTCATCCTGGGCCGGCGCCGTCATTTCCACTTCCGACCACGCACCGGCGTTTTGACGATAAAACAATTGCACCGTCGCGACGCCGGTGTTGTCTGTCACTTGCGCGTGAAAGGCAAACGTATTGCGCCGAACGCTTTGATTGCCGAGCGGCCGGTGCACGACGACGGGCGCGATATTGTCGGCGCCCACGTGAAATGCGAAGTACGCGCCGCCGCTCGCAGCGCGGGGCGCATGGCCCGTGCGACCGCTGTCATCCGCGGCAGAGATGAAATAATAAACTTGTTGATCTTCCCCCACGCCGGGAATTTCGCCCGCATACTCTTGCGGATTGCCGGTCGCGCTCATGGGAACGGACTGAAACGGCGGCGCGCCCGTGGTGTTATAGTGCAAAAGAATTTTGTCGTGCGCCAAAGACACGGGCTGCGTGAGCACGATGGGCGAGGAAATTTTTGCGACGACGCGATACGGCCCCACGCTGTCCTCGGTATCGGAAAGCGGTTGATGCGTGACGATCGGTTCTTCGCCCGCGGCATATGTGAGGAAAAGATTCGCGCCGCGATTTTCCAAAATCAATCCGGCGATTTGTGTGGTATCGGGATGAAACGCGTTGCCCACTTCCGGGGTCATTGCCAGAATTTTGTTCTTCGTGCTTTGCTCGCCGTACAACCAATCATCGGAATCGCCGTTCACGCCGTAGCCCACGGTTTCGCCGGATAGGCCGCGACGATAATGATTGTAGAAAATCAGGCTGTCCGCCAGCGCAACAAAGCTCGCGTGATCCGGAGTGGTTTGCTGTACGTAGCCCCAGGGATAAATCATCCAGCGGCCATAGGAGTGATAAGAGAGCGAAACGCGGAAACGATGTGCGCTCACGAAGTCGCGCAACGCCGCAGTCTCCGGCTCGGAAAAAGCCGCAGTGCCGCGATAGGTTTCGCTGTAGCCATTCGGGCTGGAACCCACGTTATCGTAACCCCACTTGAAGCCATAGTTGCGATTAAGATCAACACCGTAACTGCCGTTGCCGTTATTGCGCCGGTTTTTCCGCCACCATAAATCCTGCTGAAAAACGTAATCGAGGCCGTCGGGATTCACCGTCGGCAGCAGCCAGATTTCCCGGTTATTCACGAGATGGGTGACATAAGGATCGCTGCCGTAATTCTCGAGCAAATAATTCATATAATCGAGCACGATCCCCGGCGTGATGATTTCGCGCGCGTGGTGATTGCCCATAATGAGCACTTCCGGCTCGCCCTCTTCGTTTTGCACATTGTCGGAAATCTTCAACGCCCAAATGTCGCGATCGGCGAGTCCTTGCGTTTTCTCCCAACTGTCGCCAATGTCCACGAGCTTGGCCAGCGCAGGGTAAAGCTCCTCGGCATCTTGCAGTTCCGTGAGCGTGCGGCTGTAGTCGTGAAAGTGATCGAGATAACCTTGCGCGCGCAGGGTTTGGGCGTAGGCTTCGAGATTCTCATTGAGCACGCGGTAGCGCACGCCGAGGCGCTCGAGCTGTTCCCGCTCGCTCGGTGTGGCAATGATTTCGAAGCTGTGTTGCTCGGCATCAAAGTCGGTCACATCCAAATTGAGTTCGAGGAATTTTTGCAGCGTCGGTTGTGCGAGCGTGCGGGTTTCTACGCGGAGCAATTGGCGCGGTGTGCTTTGCAAGTTCTGCGCTTGCGCGAGCAGAGTTGCGGTGGTACAGAGTGACAGCGCGGTGGCGAGCAAAAACACGGAAATTTTCATCCTCGGTTCTCCGGTGTTGAGGTGAGAGGGTTGTCCCAAGGTGTGCGAAAGCAAAGAAGCCTTATTGGCTAAAGGGGGCGGCCCATTTTTGCGGAGGGAAAATAAAGCGGCAAAAGGCAAAGAGCAAACGGAAATTTGGCCGGAAAGCAATCCCGTGCTGGGAAGTGCAAACTGTAAACGGCAAAAGTCCGTCCTCGTTTTCACTCTTCTGGCTCTTTGCTTTTTGCGCCTTGCGCTTAATTGCACGCGCAGCCGCCACCGGATCCGCCCATGCCGCCCGTGCTGGCTTCCAAAGTTTCCAACCAGTGGCGCTCCGTGGCTTCTTCGGCTTGCGCTTGTTTGAAATCCATAATGCGCAAAGCGAGATGCTCGCGCTCATACGGCTTCACCGCCGCGCACGCGTTCAACAAAAGCGGAGCGCTCAATAAGAGAATGAAGAGTAAGGCACGTCGTCGTTGCATAGGTTTTCCTTTGTTAAACAGTCAAATCACTTCAAAAGAATCTGCCCACTGAAATGAAATCTCACTGAAGCGAAGCTGCCGATCGTTCCTGTGGGACGGCAATCTTGTGGGCAAAGCTTTTGCCTTCATAATTTCGCTTTCCCTCTCACACCCTCACCCGCCTTTTCCTCCAGCAACTCGTCAATCTCGTTAAGAATGCGCTTCCATTCTTTCTCGTCATAGCCGCTGTGGACGAAACGCAAGTTGCCCTTGCGGTCAATGAGGTAACTGCTCGGCATGGTTTGCGGGTCGTATAGCTTCGAAACTTTCTTGTCGCGGTCCCACAACGCTTCGAGTTTGAGATTGTACTTCTTTACGAAGCTCCTTGCGTTTTCCATTTCATTGTCGACCGATACCGCGAGAATGACCAATCCTTTCTTGCTGAGATTTTCCTGCAACAATGAAAGCTCCGGCAGCTCTTCGCGGCACGGCGCGCACCACGTGGCCCAAAAATTCACCAATACCACTTTGCCACGCAGGCTTGACAAGGAAATTTGTTTGCCGTTGAGCGAGGTCAAAGTGAAGTCGTGCGCTTTGCCACCAATTTTGACTTCGGGCGATGTTGCAAACAGGCTAAGAGTTAATAGGATGTGAGCGAGCATGTGTCCTCTTGAAATTGTAATTACATCAAACATCCATAGAGCGTGTCATTCAGGAATCTTTTCTAG
>JABWAN010000584.1 GCA_013361015.1 Candidatus Zhuqueibacterota bacterium
CGCTCTCACGCCGCATGAACGTGCAGCATGCGTCTACCATTGATTTTGATCACATGCGAACCCGCGCGCGCTTCCGGCGCTTCGCCGATTAAATCAAAATCATGCGCGGCGGTAATTTTTGTTTGATAGAATTCACCCACGCGCATGCTGCCCTGCGGCGCGGCGACGAGCACGGTGTGATCAATGTCCGGGCAATCCCAATCCGTGCGGCCTTTATACACGCGCTCGTGCTCATCAAATTCATCAACGAGCACGCGCAGCTCACGACCGATCTGCCGCTCGTTCCATGCCGCAGCGACCTCGCGTTGCGCTTGCAGCAGCAGATCGTAACGCTCACGCTTCACTTCTTCTGCAACCTGCTCCGCGAATTGAAACGCCGGCGTGCCCTCTTCGTGTGAATACGTGAATACGCCCAAGCGCTCGAATTTTCCTGCATACACGAAGTCATAAAGCTCTTGAAAGTCTTCCTCCGTTTCGCCGGGGAAGCCGGCGATGAGCGAAGTGCGCAACACCAAATTCGGAATGCGCAGTTGCATGCGTGCAATCAAATCTTCAGTGAAGGAGCGATTTACCCGCCGCGCCATGCGCTTGAGCATGCGATCGGAAACGTGTTGCACCGGCATGTCGATGTACTTCACCACCTTCGGCTCGCTCGCCACCGTGTCGATGATTGCATCGGTGACGTAGTACGGATATGCATACATGAGCCGAATCCATTCGATGCCGTCGACCCGGCCGAGGGCGCGCAACAAAGCCGGCAGTTGTTGTTGGTTATTGAGATCGAGTCCGTATTGCGTGGAATCCTGCGCGACGAGTATCAATTCCTTCACGCCCTTTTGCGCGAGCAGATGAGATTGTTCGACTAGTTCGGGAATCGGCGTGCTGCGGAACTTGCCACGAATGCCGGGAATCGCACAGAACGTGCAGGGATGCTCGCAACCTTCGGAGATTTTGAGATAGGCAAAATGTTTGGGCGTGAGAAGTTCGCGCTCGCCCACCAACTCATATTTCAAACGCAAATGACGCGCGAGGCCCGCAACGATCTTGTGCAAATCACGATTGCCGTAGAACGCATCGACTTCGGGAATTTCTTTGCGCAACTCGGGGCCGTAACGCTCGGAAAGACAGCCGGTCACGAATACTTGCCGAACCTGACCGTCTTTCTTGAGCTGCACCGCTTGCAAAATGGTGTCGATGGATTCTTCTTTGGCAGATTCGATGAAGCCGCAGGTGTTGATAATCACGGCTTGCGCAGAGGCGGGATCGCTGACGAATTCAACGCCGCAAGCTTTGAGGCCGCCTTGCAAGACTTCGGAGTCAACAATGTTTTTCGGACAACCGAGGGTGATGAGGTTTATTTTCAAGATGAGCCTTTGACGCTTTATACTTCAACTATATCTGCTAAATTTCAAATAGCACACGAATGTAGTTTTTCACTTTTTCAATCGTCGTTTTGTTGAGGCGTCCGAACTTCTTGATGACGAGGTCTTTCTCAATCGCCGTGATCGCATCCACCTTGATCTTGCTATTCGCTTTCAATATCCCCTTTGCAAGGCTAGCCTGCGTAATTTGAAGTGAAAACCGCGTCGGAATCAAATTGTTCGTTATGCCGCAGACGATGATATCCGAGGTCGTGCGATTGTTCGATTCATTTGAGACGACAACCACCGGCCGTACTTTGTATTATGTTTGATCTGAAAACGGAAAAGGAACGAGCAGCAAATCACCAGGCTTATAGATAGCTGTTCCAGAGTTTGTCATCTTCGTCTTTCCAAAGTTTGGCAAACACTTTTTCGGAGTGCTTCTTTAAGTCCGTAAAGTCATCGACCTCTTCTAAAAAAGTGAGCAAAACACGGCGTTTTTTCGGGTTTTGATTTTATCGAGCGGCTGAATCGTTTTGCCGTCGTAGATGCCTTCGATTGTCATCAAATGATTGGCCATAGTATATTCCTTTTATTCAAACAGCGCTTCTACAAACTCCCTCGCCTCGAACGGCTGCAAATCGTCGATGCCTTCGCCGACGCCGATGAAACGCACGGGAATTTTTAGTTTGTCTTGGATCGCGAAGAGAATGCCGCCTTTGGCGGTGCCGTCGAGTTTGGTGACGACCAACCCGGTTACGCCGACATCCTTGAAGAAGACTTCCGCCTGGCGCAAGCCGTTTTGCCCCGTGTTTGCATCCAACACGAGCAACACCTCATGCGGCGCGCCGGGCATGACGCGGTCCACCACGCGCACCATCTTCTTCAATTCTTCCATAAGATTGCTTTTGGTGTGCAAGCGGCCGGCAGTATCGATGATCACAATGTTAATGGCGCGAGTCTGCGCCGCCTTCATCGCATCGAACACCACCGAGGCGGGATCGGCGCCGGCTTTGGTGCGCACGATATCCACGTTCGCACGCTGCGCCCAAATTTCGAGTTGATCCGCAGCCGCAGCGCGAAAGGTGTCCGCCGCAGCCACGAGCACGGATTTTCCGCGCTGGCGAAATTGATTGGCGATCTTCGCAATCGTCGTGGTCTTGCCCACGCCATTGACGCCGACGATCATAATCACATTGGGGTGCGCGAGCGGCGCGAAAAAATCTGCGCGCGTTTTGCCGTTCATCGGCATTTGCAAGCGCTCCTGCAAAAAACTTTTCATGGTCGCCACAACCTCATCACGCGAGGAGGCTTTGCCCAAAGCAACGCGTTCGCGCAAATGCTCGATAAGTGCCGTGGTCACTTCCGGGCCGACATCGGCAGCGATCAAAGTGTTTTCCAGCTCTTCGACAATTGCAGCATCGAGACGGGCTTTGCCGGTGACGGCCTGGACGATGTTATCGACAAAGCTGCGGCGGGTTTTGCTGAGACCGGATTTTAATTTTTCAAGAAAGGAAGCCATAATTTTTTGCGTCAAGATTGCCGCCCCGCGAGAGAAGAAGTGCGAGGAAATCTCAACGCGAGGAGGGATCACTTTTTAAAATCGAAACAAAGCGCTCCACGTAACTGATTACCGAGACGAAAAAGATGACGACCGCAATCCAAAAGAACGGCCACTTGACCGCTTGCACGTCCAGAATGAACGTGAGCAACACGATGGCGATCGCGGTGACCGTGACTTTGCCGTACCAATTCGACTCGGGGACTTTGTGGAGTCGCGAAGCCATTAAAAAACCGAGCGCAACGATAATGAAATCGCGGCTGAGAATCAATAACAAAAACCAGAGCGGGAAGTCGCGAAATAGACTTAAATAGAGCGCGGTCGCGCCCACGCAGATTTTGTCCATGAGCGGATCGATGACACGGCCCAACTCGGATTGCTGTTTCAGCCGCCGTGCGAGATAGCCGTCGAACCAATCCGTTGCGCCCGCGAATAAATAGCACACGACCGCTTTGAGATTGCCTGATGGCGTGTTTTCTTGGAGAAAATAAAGCGCGGGAATGACAAACAAGACGCGAGTAAAGCTCAAAAAATTCGAGATGGTCCAAATGCGGTGGCGTTCGATGGAATTTTGGAGGGAGAGCATAGAGGCGTTGGAGCGATGGATTGTTGGATTTGTGGATTGATGGAGTTTTGGAGTGATGAAGCATTGGAGCCACGGATTTTGATTGCTCCACCAATAATCCATCAATCCACCAATCCTGCGACCTCGAAACGCTGCTACTCCGCGCGCAAGCTCGGATACTTCAAACCGAAACGATGATAGTAATACCACTTCGAAAAATAAAACACGAAGGCAAGCAGCAGCAAGTATTGCCAGATTTTGAAGCAAATCGCGAGCGCGAGAAAAGCAATCGGCAGCTTGATCGCACGCGCCACGTCGCTGTGACGTTGCTTGATCACGGCCATGAGAAAGAATGGCGCGGCCAGCAATGCTGGAAACAGAATGATGGGATCATACACAACATACGCGAGCAGCGCGGCGCCGAACTCCAGCGCGCAACCGGCGATGATCTACACCGGTTATTCCGCCTGCAAGTGGCTGCATGGCGACATGCTGCAGCGGGCGATGCTGCTGATGCTGTCACTCACCGGCAACATCGGACCCGAGGGCAGCGGTATCCAGTTCGGCAACGCGCCCAAAGGCCGTGGCCTGTCGGCCTTCGCCTTCGCCGACATCGGCCCGGCACTGCGCATGATCTCCAGCACCACCTGGGACTACGACCACGCGAAGCTCAAGGAACAGAACCGCGCCATCTACGGCGCGGAGCTGGCGGAGCTTTACGACGAGCGCTACCAGTACAGCATCCGCGAGGACTGGTTCCCGAGCTACAGCGAGCAGGGCTGGAAGATGGCGTTCTTCGCCGGCGAGAACGCCCTCAACTGGCGCGCCTCGGGCAACCAGTGGCGGCGCGAGGCCTTCGAGAAGCTGGAGACCGTCGTGGTACTCACGCCCGACATGAGCGTGACCGCGCACAATGCCGACTACGTACTGCCGATCGCGCATCACTACGAGCGCCAGGACCTGATGCTCCAGGCGCGCATGCCCTACGTGCAGGTGCTCGATGAAGCCGTGCCGCCGCTAGGCGAGGCGGTCAACGACTGGGAGGCCAATCGGCGGCTGATCGCGGCCATC
>JABWAN010000585.1 GCA_013361015.1 Candidatus Zhuqueibacterota bacterium
TGCGTCGCCGTCGGATAGCTCAACTCTTCTTTGAGAATGGCGGCGACAATGTCTTGCGGATTGTGATAGTCTATGAAGTAGCGGCGAAACGCGATCAAGCCGGAAGTGTGCGTGAGCAAGTGGCGCAGCGTAATCTTTTCTTTGTCTTTGCCGACGAAGTCGGGCAAATAATTTTGCACCGGCGCATCGAGGTCAAGCAACCCTCGTTCATAGAGCAGCATGCACGCGGTGGTGGTGGCAATGACTTTGGTAACCGAGGCCATGTCGAAGATTGCATTGCGCGGCATCGGGCGTTCGAATTCGCCGTAGCCGAGATTGCCAAAGGCTTCGTGCATGGCAATGGTGGCGTTGCGGCCGACCAACAAAACCGCGCCCGGAAACACGGAATCGCGGACGGCTTGTTGCATGAGCAAACGCACGCTGTCGAGTCCAACGTGGCTCATGCCGGCTTCTTCCGGAAAGCCATAGCGTAAAGTGGGAGACATGGCCGCGGCAGGCTCCGAGGGCGACGTTTGCAAAGCCTCGAGCCTCAAACCGTCTCCGCGCTGAAAATAATTTGGAATCGAAATAGGCAATCGCCCGGAAATTTTTTCCAGACCAAGCACGGCGCGCGCGGCCGCGACGCTGACGAGCCGGCTGTCGTCATATGCCACCATATAGGCCGTGGACTTTTCTATTTGCGGATAGATATATGGATTGCCAAAACTCACCGCCACTGCAGGCGTTGCGAGAGCGAGCAATTCCGCGAGGCGCGGCTGCAGTGTTTTGGGCAAACCGATCTCGCCCTTCCATGAAGCGATGCGGGTGTAAATGGGAAGCATTTGCGCCTTGGCCGCGCTTGCTGCTCGGGTGATTCTTTCGAATTCAGCTTGCGAAGTTTGCGGGTGGAGATTAAAGACTTTTAAGTTGGGAAGAAAGCGCTGCAATTCCTGCACGAACGGTGTGCTGAACGGCGATTGCGGCGTCTCCCAAACATTGATGAGCACGATGGGCGTCTTTTCGAAATCACGCAACGGCAAAAGCTCGCCGTCATTCTGGAGCAACGTCAGCGCGCGCTCGGCCGCACGCTCAGCCGCGTCAGTCGCGGCGCGGCTCAACAGTTTCGTTGCGAGCGAATCCATATTGACGAAGCGATTGCGGTGCAGAGCGATGCGCGCCTTGGCTTTTAGGATTCGTCGCACGGATTGCTCGATGCGCACACGCGCAATCTCGCCGGATTGCACGCGCTGCTCCAATGCCGCGATCATCGCCGGAATATTTTCTTGCGCGAGAATAATGTCGGCGCCGGCCTTGACTGCCGCAACCGTTGCAAACGCGGGCGTATAGCTGCGATTCACCGTCCACATATTCATCGCATCGGTAATGATCATGCCGTCGAATTTGAGCCGTTCACGCAAGAGTGTGGTCATGATCTCCGGCGACAGCGTTGCAGGAGCATAGGGATTCATGTTTGCACTCGGCAGGTTCACATGTGCGACCATAATGGCGTCCACACCCGCGGCGATGGCCCGGCGAAACGGCACGAGCTCGACTTTTTCCAAACGCATGCTATCCGCCGCGAGGTACGCCAGCTCGATGTGTGTGTCTTGTTTCGTATCGCCGTGTCCGGGAAAGTGTTTTGCCGTACTCAAAACTCCGCCTGCGTGAGTGCCGCGAATGAAGGCTGCGGCAAAATTCGCCACCCTTTGCGGATCTTCACCAAACGAACGGGTATTGATGATGGGATTCTCGGGATTGTTATTGACGTCCGCGACCGGCGCGAAGTTGAGATTGAGACCGAGACTGCGCGCTTCAAGCGCCGTATGCCATCCTGCTTGATACGCACAGAGCGTATCGCCCGTGGCCGCGAGCGCCATGGCAGGCGGAAAAACTGTGCCGCGAAATCGGCTCGCGCCGTTCTCGAGATCAGCCGTGAAGAAAAGCGGCACTTTGCTCAAGGCCTGCAATTGATTCGTCATAAACGCGGTCGCATAAGGCTCGCCGTTCCAAAGATGCAGTCCGCCGAGGTGATGTTCGCGCACCAAGGCTTGCACCGCACGCCACGCTTCTTCGTCCGCGGGCTTGAAATGGGTATCAGTGTAGTAGATGAACATCTGTCCGAGTTTCTCGCGCAGCGTCATCGTTGCGAGTGTTTCCTCGAGCCATTGTTCGGATGAGAGCTTTGCAGATTGTTCCTTTACCAAAGGTTTGCTGCAGCCTTGCCACAGTGCGATGAGCAAAGCGAGTGCGAGCACGCTGCCACCGGTTTTGTTGAGCATGATCGGGGTCGGTTTGAACTTTGCGAGCAACTTGTTTTGCCCAGGAAGTCCGCGGGAGTTTTCTTTCGTGGATTCCGCGTGTTTCGTGGGCAAGCGCTTTGGGAATTTTATTTTGAATATAGCCGCCTCATTGTATAAACGAAGGTCTCGTTTCTTTTTCTCTTTCGCCACTTTTTTCTTTATGAAAAACTCAATCTGGGCGTTGACTTTGGAAACGAATTTTCTATATTGCCCTCGCTTTTTACCAAACCTTCCCGCGCAGTCATAACTTGCACGCGCCGGGAAACTGCACTTCAAAAATTTTAGGAGGACGTGATGGCTTTCGAATATAAGTTGACGCCGCGCCCATACAGCGATGAAGAAGCGAAGACATTGCTGAAGGACGTCGTAAGCCCGGAGACCACCGATTGGCATTACAATACGCATCACAAGGGGTACGTGACCGTGCTCAACAAAATTGAGCAGGCGTTGGACAAAGCCGACCCGGCCGCGGCAAACGGCAACTACAGCGAGATCGGGGAATTGAAGCGCCGCTATACGTGGAATCATTCCGGCGCGTTGTTGCACGATGTGTATTGGTCCGTGCTCGGCGGCGACGGCGATGCCAAGAAAGCCCCGGAAGTGCTCGCCGCACTAGAAAAGCAATACGGTTCGTTCGACAAATGGAAAGCGGATTTCAAAGCAGCTTCGCTTTCCGCGAAGTTGAGCGGCTGGGGTTTGCTGGTTTATGATGCGTTGTGGTCGAAGCAGCTCCTCAACGTGTTGGTGGATGAACATCAATACGGCGCGATTTGGGGCGGCGTTCCGCTCATTGCATGCGACGTATTCGAGCACGCGTATTATCACAAAGACGGCCCGGGCCGTGCGAAGTACATCGATAATTTCATCAGCAACCTGCACTGGGGCCGCATCAACGCTAGATTCAAGCAATTCGTGCAGTAGGCAACATGATTCTGCGCAAGATACCTCCGCACTCCAAAAATTTGGAGGTATCTTCTGCTGCGCCAACTCACCCCCACAATTCTTTTCACAAGGAGAGCCCAAGGGCAGTGATTGCAAGCTTTTGGGGAGTTGGTTTATATCCGCCTGAATGTCGTACCAACCTCGATTGAGGAGATCTCCGCAGGCCTCACGAAATTTTTGATTAGGAGCATCGCCGCGCCGTACCAGTCGGCGATGAGAAGTATTTCACTAGGACCGCGCACGTGCACCATGATCGACCGCATTACTCTCAGCATGTATTTGCTTTCGCTTTCGCTGTGGATGGGAGGAGCCTTCTTTCTCGCCTTCGTTATCGCCCCCAAGACGTTCCAATTTTTCCCCTCGCGCAGTCGCGCGGGCACGTTGGTGTTCAGCTTTTTGAAAGCTTTTGACATTCTTAAGATTTTCCTTATATTGGCGCTCGTTGCATTCAGTTCCGTGCGAAGCTCGGAGAGCTTATTGCCTGCGCCTTCATTGCCCGAGGCGGCCGCGATCTTTTTGATGACAGTAAGCTGGGCGGGCCATCACTTTTTCCTCGCGCCGAAGATGGATGAATTGCGCCTCGTCATCGGCTGTTTCGATACTGCGCCGGCAGACGCGCCCGAGCGTGCGAGCTTCACGAAGCTGCACAGTATGGCGATGTTCATGACGCTAGGGGATTTTGCTGCCGGGCTCTTTCTATTGTTTACCGCGATCTTGCGTTTGCATTGAAAGCGCGTGCGAATAGAGGTTGCAGAGCCGATTTTCTCCCACCAGCATCTCCCCGTGCTCCCGTTGTGTGAAGAACGGGAGCGTTCTCGCCGGAGTTTTTGCCGCGGCTTTCAAGAGATGAAGAGGTACAGGTTCTCTGTGAACGCTCTTCTTTAATATCATCCCACGTCGTATCAAAAAAAGCCAGTGCGTAACCTCAACCCCAAATCACCAGCATGGACCCAATGAACCAACCTTCTCAACCCGTCAATCGACCCACAGTCCCCGGCGCCAAGAATATCATTGCCGTTGCGAGCGGCAAAGGCGGCGTGGGCAAAACCACGGTGGCGGTCAATCTCGCCATTGCACTCGCACAAAAGGGCGCTCAAGTCGGTTTGTTGGATGCGGACATTTACGGCCCCAACGTTCCGATGATGACCGATACGATGAACGCGCAACTGGCCGGCTCGCCTTCCGGGAAAATCATGCCCATTGAAAAGTACGGTTTGCGCATCGTTTCCATCGGCTATGTCAATCAAGGCGATACTGCGGTGATTTGGCGCGGCCCGTTAGTGGGTAGAATGATCACGCAATTTTTAATGGAAGTCGAGTGG
>JABWAN010000586.1 GCA_013361015.1 Candidatus Zhuqueibacterota bacterium
ACCGAAGCTCCCGCCGAAGCCGAGAGCGTTGTTGCTGATAGCATTGATTTCAGCATCGATGAAAGCTATCCTGTAGAGGAAGACAATAGCTCTTCGAGTGAGCCCAAATCATGAAGTAAAAATTCGAGCCACGGTCGCAAGCCGTGGCTCGTTTTTTTTTGTGTCGAATCAGACTTGCTGCAGCACTTACCTCGTCCTTTGTCATTCTGAAGGAACCTTCCTTCGTGCTCGGTACAATCTCATATGGGCTTGGTTTCAAGGGATGGAGAAGATTCCTACGGAATGACATGAGAGGAAGAGGCCGTTTCGAAGCAATCCCAAACGATATGATGAGCGGGGTAATAGCGCATGAAAAAAATCTTTGCGTTTACACTGCTGTGCTTTAGCCTTTCCTCGCCGCCCGCCGTTTTTGGTCAAATCACAGAAGAAGAAATTCTCGCACTAATCGCCGCCAATGATTTGGTGCTCGCGCGCGAGCGCGTGCAACAAGCCCGGCGCGACGCTCCTTCTTCGGCCATGTCCGCGTATTACAGCGCCCTGCTCGAAGATGATGCGGATGCGGCCGCCTCCGCCTTTATAGATTTCATCAAACGTTTCGAGGATTCGGCCTATGCCGATCGCGCGCTCTATCGGCTCGGGCAGTACTACTTCGCGCGCGGCACTTACAATCGCAGCCGCCAATACTTTGTCGAGCTTGTGAACAAGCATGCCAACTCGCCACTGGCAGCCTCGGCGCGATATCAAGCCGCAAAAGCTTTACTGCTCTCCAATGATTTGTACGGCGCAAAGACTGAGCTGGAAAACGTCGCGCGGCAATACCCCGGAACATGGATGGCCAAGTTCGCGCAGGAAGATTTGCAACAAGACGCGTTGAAGTCTTTGCCCGCCAATGCCGCCCCGCCGCCGCGTCTCGAAGAGAAAGTTGTTACAGCCAAAACTGAAACCCCGGCCGCGCCGCGCAAAGAAGAACCCCGGGTCGAACAAAAAACTCCTGCTTCGAACAAAGAACAGCCGAAAGCAACAACGCAACCAGCAGCGCCTCCGCGCAAGGAAGAACGCAAGTCCGAGCCGCCGGTTGCCTCCAAAAAAGCTGAGACCAAACCCAAGGTCAAAGTCACGGCATTGTATGCCGTGCAAGTGGGCGCGTATCTGCAACGCACCAATGCCGAAGATCAAAAGAAACGTTATGCACAAGCCGGCTATAAAACCGAGGTCGTTGAAAAGCAGGAAGGCAAGCGGAAGTATTATGCGGTCTGGGTGGGTGAGCTGGCGACGCGCGACCAAGCGTATGCGCTGGCCGACGAATTGAAAAAGAAATTCAAAGTGCGCGCACACACGGTGAGACGGGATGAATAACGTATCACCTCATGACAGCATGAAGAAAGCGATGCGATTGCATTGCTATTGTAACTCAGAATGGGATTCAAAATTTTCGCATGATTAAACTAAACGAAGCCTTTGAAATCGTTTTGCAATACACGCAGCGTTTGGAAATGGAGCGCGTGCCATTATTGCGCGCGGCCGGTCGCGTGTTGGCGGAAGAGGTGACGAGCGATTTGAATATGCCGCCGTTTCAGCGCAGCAGTGTGGATGGATACGCCGTGCTTGCGGAAGATTTGCAGCGATTACCCGCGCGATTGCAAGTGCTCGGCACGATCGCAGCGGGCACGTATCCCGATTTTGCGCTTTCAGCAGGGCAGGCGGCGAAAATCATGACCGGCGCGCCGGTTCCCAAAGGCGCGGATGCGGTGCAGATGATCGAGCGCACACAATCAATTTCTACAACTGTGGTTGAAATCCTCGAGGCCGTTGCGCGTGGCGCGAACATCTCTCCCCTTGGCAGTGAAGCGAGGCTCGGGCAAGTTGTCGCACCTGCGGGAAATTTCATTTCTCCGGCGATGATTGGTTTGCTTGCCTCGGTGGGAAAGCATGAAGTCGCTGCCTATCGCGCGCCTTCAGTTGGGTTGATTGCAACCGGCGATGAGCTGGTGGAAATTTCAGAACAGCCAGTGGGAGCACAAATTCGCAATTCGAACAGTTATGCTTTGTATGCGCAGGTGGAGAGCGCCGGCGCAACGCCGCACGCGCTCGGTATTGCGCGCGATCAAAAGAGCCAACTGCGCGAGCTGATTCAACGCGGCTTGCAGCATGATTTGCTGCTGCTCACCGGCGGCGTGTCCATGGGCGATTTGGATTTGGTCGAAGACGTGTTTGCCGAATTTGGTTTTGAAATTTTCTTCGACAAAGTCGCCGTGAAGCCGGGCAAACCCGTGGTTTTTGCGCGCGCCGCAAAAACGTTGATCTTTGGTTTGCCGGGCAATCCGGTTTCGGCGTCGACAATTTTTGAATTATTGGTGCGTCCCGCGATTCGCAAGATGAGGGGCAACAGTGTTTATCAAAACCAAATCATCATGGCGCGATTGACGCAACGCTTCGCCAATCGCTCGGGCCGCGAAAATTATGCGCCCGCGTGGACGTGGTATGAGAACGGCGCTTATTACGTTCGCCCTCTTCCCTCCAAAGGCAGCGGCGATATGGTGACTTTCGCCGCGAGCAATTCCTACCTTATCTGCCCGATTGATCGCACCGAGCTGCACGCCGATGAGCAAGTGCAGGCGATGTTGCGGCCGGAGTTTTTTTGATCCAAACCCTTGCCATCCGAGCACGACGAATCGTTTTGCAGGCCGGAGAATTCGTAGCGCAGCGCCAGCTTGTGTTGATGAAATAGCTCAGCCCGTTTTTTGAGCGATACAACGCCCTTGCTTCAGAACTCTGGAACCAGGCTCTTATATTTCTGTTGAAATTCTCGCCAGACTTCCTAACTTGCATTCAGAAATGGAACGGGAAATCCATTAAAAGCGCGTCTAATTAAAAAGGAGATCATGTCTCATGAAAAGAGCCTTAGTTTTGTTTTTGAGCGCTGCCATAATGCTGGCTGCAATCGGTTGCGGCGCGAGTAAGAAGGTGCAATACGGCACTGCAGGCGCCGCGGGCGGCGCTGTGGTTGGCGGTTTGATCGGCAAAGCTGCGGGCAACACTGCGTTGGGCGCAATTATTGGCGCCGCGGTTGGCGGCGCGGCCGGCGTCTACATTGGCAATTATATGGATAAACAAGCCGCAGAGATTCAGCAGGACATTGCCGGCGCAAAGGTTGAGCGCGTGGGCGAAGGCATTCATATCGTGTTTGATAGCGGCATTTTGTTCGATGTCAACAAAGCCACGCTCAAACCCGTGAGTCAGCAGAATCTCGCCAAGCTCGCCACTATTCTCAACAAATACCCCGACACCAACATTTTGTTGGAAGGGCACACGGATGCGACCGGTTCCGATGAGCATAATCTCGAACTCTCGCGGCAGCGTTCACAATCCGTCGCGAACTATCTTGCGAGCCTGCAAGTCGCCGCGAACCGCTTTACCATTATGGGCTACGGCGAGGCGAATCCCGCTGCCAGCAATGATACGGAAGTCGGTCGCGCAGCAAATCGTCGTGTTGAAGTCGCGATCATGGCGAACGACAAGCTGAAAAAAGCGGCGCAAGCCAATGCCGGATGAGAGCGACAAGCGCTGCCAACGCAAGGCCTCTCGCCGGAAAAACCGAACGGGTAAATTACTTGCGCGAAAGCAGCCGGTATTGCTGAAATAAAGCTCGGCTGGCGCAAAGCGCGGAGCACCGGGCGTGTTGTTGAATAGCATAATAGGCGTCACAAACTTCCGAGTTGCCCTCCAAATGAAACGCCACTTGTTCGGAAAAAATGAACAAGTGGCGTTTTGTTTTTCGGCGGGAATTTTTATCTTGTGTGTGTCAAGTTTTGGCTTTGCTTGCTTCGGGCTGATCAAGAACCGTGATTTGACTCAGTACCATCGCCGGCGCTCTCGCGCTGATTCATCTTCGGGGGCAGGCCGGGCGATAGGCGCAGTGCATAACTAAGCAGGTACAAAAAAAATTCAATGTGGAGCCGATCTTGCCTTTCCGACATTCCAGTTCCCCTCTTTTGAAGCAGACTTCCTTCTGGCGCATGCTTTGGCATTTGCCCAGCACCGCGAAGCTTGCGTGGCGATTGCTCCAAGATCGCCGCGTGCCGCTTTTGGGAAAGTTTGTCTTCGCGCTCGCGCTCGGCTACGTGGTGTGGCCGATTGATTTCATCCCCGATTTCGCTCTGCCCATTCTTGGACAAATTGATGACGTGGCAGTCCTGCTCGCCGGACTGCGTTTTTTCTTACGGCAAACCCCGCCCGAAATTCTCGAGGAGCACCTTGCGCAGATCAAATAGAAAATTCTACAACACGTTCGACCTTTGTCATTTAGAGCGAAGCACTGGGCTGGCTGCCATGTTCGTAAAAACGTTGCTCCTGAATGACAGCGTAGATGATAACACGCCCAGCACGTGCGAGAACATTCTCCCCACGAAAGGGGCAGGAGGGAGTCGAGATTTTAGCAAGAGCCTAAATTGCAAGCGCCTTATTGCTGCCGCAACGGCGATTGCAAATTTTTCTCGTGTTGAAAAACACCCCCCTGGCTCCCTTCAAGGGGG
>JABWAN010000587.1 GCA_013361015.1 Candidatus Zhuqueibacterota bacterium
CTCGACAGCTCTTTGCCGAGGCGACGGTACTTGAGGTAATCTGATTTCATGCGCTCCTCTTCATTTATCACAACCGTTCCGGGCGAAAAATCTCGTATGGAAACACTATGGTATCAATGATGACTTCGTTTGCGATGATATGAAGAATAATCCGATACCGTTTCACAATCAATTGCCGGAATTCGTGGTTCTCTGGTGTAACCGAGCAACGGTAAGGGCTACGGCGCAGTGTGAAAGCAGCCGCTTCGAGCTTGCGACCGAACGGCACTGCACGCGAGGGCGCGCTGCTAAGATTTCCGCGACGATCGCACGGAGCCGCCGTTGCGCCGACCGCGTCCAGACAACCCGGTATTGATCTGCTTCCACATGTCCTCCATCACTTTTTCATGAGGAATCGTTTTTCCCAAATCTGCTTCGTGCCGGCCCTCAGCTATTGCGTGCCGGACGTAGATCGTGTAAAGCGCCCGTCGCAGAGACATTTTTTTTCGACGTCCCTGAAAAAGCTCTTGCACGCTGTGCAGCATCTGATCTTTAGAAACGAGCAAATCTTGCATACGCGATCTCCTTAAATTGATGACGCAACCTAATCCACGGCGCAATAAAACGCAATTTCTACTTCATGAAATCTTCTGATGAAGCTCAACTCGCACCGAACTTCGGCGCTTTCCCGAAAAAGAATTGAAACGGAATATGACTGCGCGTGGCCCAGTGGGCTTCGCTGTGTAGCGCTTCCGGGAAAGCAAAATAGAGCAAGTCCCGCCCGGCTACGAAACCTTGCCGCAGCAATAAATCCCGCATACTTCTCGTGACTTCATAATTGTCTTCCGGCCAGCCGCTGTCGAGATAGATTTGCAGCTCGCGTTTCGGCTCGCGCGTAATGCGCTGCATGAGATCGTCGCGATACGTGAACGTGCTCGAAAGGCACGCGGCTTTTCCGAACACGTGCGGATATTGCCACGCGAGATAGAGCGAGACCACGCCGCCCAACGAGGAACCCATCACCGCCGTATTCGCAGCAGTCGCGAGCGTGCGCAGATTCGCATCCACCTCGCGCTTCAATTCTTCCACGAGAAAACGGCCGAAGCTTTCATAACCCGGCTGCGTGTACTCATACATCCGGTCCTGCGGATAAATGCCCACCACAATAACTTTGTCGATAACGTTCATGGCATCGAGGCGATTCATCGTTTCGTCGATGCGCCATTCATTGTTGAAAAAGGCTTCCTCCGGGAAGAAAAGGTTTTGGCCGTCGTGCATATACAAAACGGGATAACGCTTCAACGTGTTTTCTTCGTAGCCGGGCGGATAATAGAGGCGCAGCCGGTGTGAATTGTTCAAAATGTGCGAGTAGAAATCAATCGGCTCTGAAATCGTGCCGGCCAATGAGCTAAAGAAGTGTGGATAGATTTCTTTTGCTTCCGCGGCATTGACGACCGCGAGATAGTTATTGCCCTGCGACCAATGCCAGCCGTTACGATCCTCGATGCACGGCTTGAAATAGAGATACGGCTGGTTCGTGGTCACGTGAAACTCGAAGATGGTGCGCTCGTTGTTGCGCGACGCGGCTTCGACATTGTGATTCCAATCGTCATCAACGCGCAAAACGATGCGACCGTCTTGCAATGGGTAAATTACGCGAATAGTCATGGTTTCGGGCATGAGAGTATTTCACCAAATGTTTTATTCAAGCTGCTCGCTCGCGGCGCGCAGGAAGGAGAAAAATTTCGAAAACTCCAAAGCTTCGCCGAGCCTGAGATACCATTCCCACCACGCCGCAGGCGGCATTTCCACGGCACGATCGATATCCGGATTCTGCTTGAAAGTGTGCTCGAGCACGGAACCGAACAAAATCACCTTGGTCGCGCCGTGCTGCTTGAGAATCTCCACGGCCTTCGCTGCAACTTGCCGGGCGTGGGTGCGGCGCTGCTCAGTCACGGCTTTTTCGCGCTGCTGGCGTTGCTTCCAGCCGGCGAGGTACGAGGAGTAATCATGTGCATCCGTGGCCGTGATGCCGGCTTTCCCAACGTCTTCACTCATGCCATTCTTCTCATGACATCGGTTGTCGCTTTGAGCGGCCCAATTTAAGACACCGCGCAAAAAGGGCAAGCAAGTTTTTTGGAAAGAGTTTGTGAGAGACTTCGTTTGCGGGTTGCGTCTGCATACATGATTTCAGAAAGGCGCAATTGCTCCCCTCAAACGATCGCAGGAAAATTTCGGGATGAAAAAATATGCGTTTTCATGAGGTGTCTGACCTTGCTTGGAGTTTAATTCGCATTTGCGCAAGACCAAGAGCCACGCACGCCGACTTATGTCTATGCGATCAGCGCCGGAGCGAAGCTCGTTCTCGGCGGGGTTTGGGCGTATCGCAACTTTGTCAAAGCGCCCGAAAGCTCGTCGCAAAAGAGCCTCAAACAACAGGCGCTCGACGAGTTGCACTACCTCGGTTCCGAGGCGGAAAAAAAGCTTTGCAAAAGCTCGAAACTGCGGATGAAATTCATAACTTCATGGCGGCGTTTTGGAAAAAGCGTGATCCCTCTCCGGGGGCGGTTAGGAACGAAGCGTCTTTGGCTCCCTCCCCAAAAAAGATTTTTCAACATGCAGCCGCCGCAAGATCAGCACCTCCTCCTCTCTCTCCAAAGCGACGCGCTGACTCTAATTGAAACTCCATGCGCAATCCAATGCCAGAATGTGCGGCTCGGGTTCTCTGCCGTTGTCACGTCTCACTAATTAGACCAGCTTCCAGCGCGTGCTTTTGGTTTATGAAAATTGCCATCGCGGTTTTCATTTTGCGAAATCCCAGTTTGAAGTAGAAGCCTTCTTTCCCTGGATTGGCGTACAAGATTATCTTTTTGTGTCCTTCAGATAATGCCACCAACTTTTCGATTATTTTTCTGCCAAGTCCCAAACCTTGGTATTGAGGATGGACTGCAACATCACATATGTAGGAACAATCCGCACCATCTGCCAAGGCTCTTCCGGCGCCAACGAGAGCACGGTTCGAATAAACTAGACACTTGAATCTGCTGGCTGAAAATACCGTTGCCAGGTCTCTCGGTGATTTCTCTCCAAGCGGAGCGATACGGTACAACTCCGAGAGCTCCTCCCAGTCTATTGCGCTGTGATCATAGACCCATGAAAACTCCATCATGTTCTCCTCCTGAATATGCCCATCTAGCCTGGTAATCTCTTCAAACAAAAATCTCCGTGCTTGAGCAAACAATGGACACGGAAACGAAACAGCACAGGTAAGTCTCTCAATGGCCTGTTTGGTACATTAGGGTTTGAGTGTTTGCACACAAACTGATATTGCCAAACAAGCTTGACCGGCTCAAATGGTTTGTCGGCCGGTTTTTCATGACTCGCGCTCCAATCCACGAATTCATCGTCGCAATCTTTTGCGGAGGGCACGCGCACTTCGTGCCGATGGCATTGCGGCGCATATTGCCAGCTCTTGTGAAAACGCGGACTTCTGCGCCGCCGGCGGTAGCCGACGCTGCAAAGCAAAAAGAATTTGCATAGGCTGCTTCATTTTTGTGACTCTAGCAACTGCTGCCAGTCAACGGGTTTGAGCGTTCTGCCCTTGCGACCGGTCACGGCTTCGGCATGTTGCAAACTTCTGCGTAACGCTTCACGGCTGGTTTCGGCTCCTGCATGGAAAAGTGGCCCGAGTTGTTCGTGCGAAAGCCAGCGTTCATGGAAAAGTTGAAATCGGTCCTCGAACGCGTGGTCGATGGTATTCGAGGTTGAGAATGCCAACGCAAGTTGTTGCGCTCCGGATTCCGCCAAACCGAACTGACTCAATCCGGCCATGGCGGTTTCGGCGAGTCGCCGCAATGACTCCGGCAAGAGCGGCGCATCCGTGGCAATAATCAAAACTAGACTGGGTGTAAGCGAGAATGCGGTGCTGGTTGCATAGTTGCGGAGGCGCCCGCCGTTCGCGACAAGCACGGCGCCGACGGTATACCGCTCATTCGCGACCGTAGCGAGACAGGAGGCCTCGCCCACCCCTCCCTTTCCGCCGAAGGCGCACAAGCCGCGGCCAATACCAACGCTGCCGCAATGCCTCGGAATGCTCTTCGCTTCATGAAGCACCTGCAGCACGTCGTCGTGCGCAATGCGGCGTTGGCGTAAATCGTTGAGGTAGCCGTCGTCGAGGCCAATCACAATCGGCGGCCAGGCATTGTCAATCGGCAAACCGGCATCGCGTTGATGTCCGAAAGTGATAAGCGCATCGTATGCGATGCCGACCGTCGTCGCATTGCACAAAACGATTGGCGAAGAGAACGTGCCGAAATCCTGCGCGACGTGCAGCCCGGTCCATTCATTCCAATTGCCAACGGCGAAACTGCCGAGAAAAAGTTTGCGGTCACGCTGCGTGAGCGGATATGGCAGAATCACCGTGAGGCCGGTTTGCACGTCGCTCTCTGCCACGGTCAAATGCCCGAGATGAACGCCACGAACATCGGTGATGCTATTGTGTAAAGTCACTGCGTGCATGAGAGGAATATTTCAATAGCTGATGATG
>JABWAN010000588.1 GCA_013361015.1 Candidatus Zhuqueibacterota bacterium
CTTCAAACACCTGCGCCGCGGCTTCGCCGATTTGCTCGAGCGCGACGGCGCGATCGCGGTTAACGTCAAGCTTGGTGTTTGCGATCGCGCTGTGAAATTTTGCGATCTCTGCGGAGAGGGCTTCGGCAGGCACTGCACGCTTGTCAACCACGAGCTGCATGCCCGAGTACAAAAGCACACGTCCGATTGCAACACCTGGTGAAACGGCCTCGCCCTGCAAGATTGTGTCGGCTTTGGGTTCGAATTTCTTCATAACACAGACTCTGCCCCGCTTCAATCTTCTCCAAATTTCTCTTCAAAAAGCTTAACCAAGGCGGTAAGCGCCTGTTCTTCACCCTCGCCTTGCACCGTAATTGTGACTTCGCTCCCAAGATTGGCGGCGAGCATCATCACTCCCATAATGCTTTTCCCGTTAATGACTTGACCGTCGCGCGAAAGAAAAACATGGCACGAACGAAAGCTGGAAGCGGTCTTGACCAGCAATGCCGAGGGGCGGGCGTGCAGTCCTAGCTTATTTTTGACGATGACTTTTTCTTCCACCATACCGCGTTTGAGTTATAGTGTCAAAAGACTAGGTCCCAATGCGCATCAAACAAGGCTAGCCATGAGGCATAAAAACAAACTCACATGCTTTGCCAGCGAGATGAACCAACGCGCCACTCGAACACCGCGTTGCCGTCTACGCGTACAAACTGCCGTATCACGCGTTGCGGTGCAAAATTAAATGAATCAAATCGCGCAACTCTGTGGTCTTGACACCGGGGCCCAATTCTGTCAGGCAAGCATGCGCCTGGGAGAGATGCTCGCGCACTGCGTTTTCAGCCGCGGCCAGCGCGCCTGTTTCGGAAAAAATTCTCTGTGCGGATAGGATGTCACTCTGCGCGATTTCCGGCTTCATGAAAATTTCACGCAGGGCAGCCTGCGCTGATTTTTCTCCGTGTTGTAGCGCTTGCACATACAAGAAAGTGCGCTTATGCCGCCGCACATCGCTGCCGAAATCCTTTCCAAGAATCTCCTGCGCAATGGTAATATCAAGCAAATCGTCTTGAATTTGAAAGGCCAGACCCACATGCTCTGCGAAGCGGCCCATGTGTTCGATTTGCGCCGAATTGGCCTCACCCAATATCGCCCCCATCTGCGCACACATGATCAACAGCCACGCGGTCTTCTTCAAAATCATATCTTCATAACGCGTCGGCGTCACGCTATCATCGTGCTCGAACTCACGGTCAAGCGCCTGGCCTTCACAGATTTTGAGAATACCGTCGGTGAAGATTTGGCAAATACGATTGAGATGTGGGCTTTCGGTTTGTAAAAGGCTTTGATACGCCATTGCCACCAACGCATCGCCAGCCAGCAGAGCGGTATCCGTGTCCCATTTGCGATGCACCGTCGGGCGGCCGCGCCGCGTGTCATCGTGGTCCATGATGTCGTCGTGCACGAGCGTGAAATTATGCACCAACTCGATTGCCGCCGCGGCCGGCAAGGCCTTCTGCAGCGCGCCGCCAAACGCGGCACAGCTCATCAGCACCAACGCCGGGCGAATGCGCTTGCCGTTGCCTTCCATCGCATAGCGCACCGGCTCATACAAACTGCGCGGCAGCGTAGCAGAAACGAGACTCGCATGGCGATCTAAAAAATTTTCCAGATGGACATTGACGAGATTTTTGTATTCAGCAAATTTGTTGTGAGGTGCGACCACGAATGCTTCCTTGACGCAGACTTATCAAAAATTTGAAGGCCAATTGTAAAGATTTGCGCCCAGAGAAGCAAGCAAAAGTTCGGCATTTATGGACAAATGGCTTGACTTTCAGAGGCTCGTTTTTTATTTTGCCGCGCTTTTTCGAGACGCCGAAGTGGTGGAACTGGTAGACGCGCTGCGTTCAGGGCGCAGTGGGCGCAAGCCCGTGGGGGTTCGAATCCCCCCTTCGGCACAAAGAGCCAAAATCAGAAACGGTTTTGGCTTTTTTATTTTCGGAAGATTAAATAATCGTCATCGTGGCGGTGTTTGCGCAAATGTCACAATCATGAACTTGACTCCGTAGAGTTTTTTTAGTATTCTTGGCTGTGTTCGCAATACCGTGTAAACGAAAGCGCGCGTGAAAACAGCTCCCCTCCGACCAATATGGCATACAGGCCCGGCATCAGCATACATTGCAAAACCAATCGCATCATGATTGACAGCATCTCGCATTACGCCTTGCCTTGCCGGCTTTGCGCTTTTATATAAGCATCTCGGCGTTTGTAAACGAGCCGCACCGCTTCGACTAATTCCATGATGCAAGCTACCTCATTCAACCCACCTCGAGAAGAATATGAGCATGCACGATGACCGCTTTGCACTCGCCGAGCAGCTTTGGGAAGAGCGAGAATTCAAAAAGGCCATGGTGGTTTATCAAGATCTACTGCAAGACGAGTCGCTGCCGCAAATCGCACGCGCCCTCGTCTGCGAGTACATCGGCCGGCTCTGCATCGGCATCGGCAAACTCTCCCAAGCAGAAAAATTCCTGCGGCAAGCCGTGGCCATGGAGCCCGAAGACGTCGATCATTACGTGCAGCTTGCCAACTGTTTATGTCTGGCCGAAAAAAACCAAGAAGCGTGGGAGATGATTCAATGGCTCTATCAGCGCCATCCCGAACACCCTGCCGCGATCCATTATTACGGCAAACTTCTGGATGAGCGCGGCGAACATGAACGCGGCTTGGCATTGATGAAAGAAGCGGTTAAACTGGATCCGCACAACGAGCGCTTTCTGGCCGATTTGGCTTTCGCCTACATGATGGCCGGCAATGCCGGAGCCGCAGTCATTTGCAGCGAAGAGGCTATGGCGCTCAATCCGGAGGATGAAGTTGTGCAATTCATCCATGAAGTCGCCGCAGAATTTGAGCAACAGGAGGCCCAGCGAACGACGCCGGCGCAAGGCCACTCCAAGCGCGAGCAGCCCGCCCTCAAAACGCCCAGCAAGAAAGCCTCGCGCGCTTGAACGAAAGCTTGCAGCGGTTGCATCGATAAACAGAGTGCCCGAGCGAACTTTTCAATGAAATGAGAGGAGAGAGCGATGGCCGAGATCGAGAAACAAATCGTCAAGATTGAACAAGACATTGCCGCGGCCTTCAATCGCCGCGACATGGCTGGGATTCTGGGTTATTTCGAGGAAGGCATGATCGGCTTTTCCTCCACAAAGCATGAACGCCTGCACGGCTTGGAAGCGCTGCGCAAAACCTTCCAATACTATTTGCAGCAGTCGGAGAAGGTCGAGTTCGCTTTGGATGAAATCAAAGTCCAGAGTTTCGGTCCCGTCGCGGTTTCGACTTTCTATTGGTCCGTCACCGTGACGACGAGCAAAGGCGAGCATGAAATTCCTGGCCGCGGCAGCCACGTCTTCGTCGAAAAGAACGGCCAGTGGAAGATCGTGCACGAACACTTTTCACGCTCGCATCATCGGCCGGAGTTGTGGGATACCTCGCCGGGATGAGAGACGTTCCGGGATACTAGCTCCAGCTATTAGAATGTGTCTGCAAAGGCAGTGCAGCCTTCTTCAAACGGGGTAGCGATGGATCATGACAGCGCGTGGAAGGAAGTGCTGGAAAATTTGTTCGAAGATTTCTTGTCATTCTTCTTTCCGGAATTGCACAGAGACATTGACTTCGCGCAGCCGCCGATGTTTCTAGAGAACGAACTCCAGCAAATCGCGGTGGAGAGCGAAATCGGCAAACGCGTCATCGATAAGCTGGTCGAAGTCTTTCTGCGGGACGGTAGCGCAAGGTGGCTGCTGATTCACATCGAGATTCAGGGCTATCAGGAAAAGAACTTTCCGGAGCGGATGTATACCTACAACTATCGCATCTTCGACAAGCATCACAAAGATGTGATCAGCTTGGCGGTGTTGACTGATGACAACCCCAACTTCCGTCCGAACGAATATATTCGCGCGGGCTGGGGTTTTGAAGTTCTCTGCCGCTATCCGCTCGTCAAGCTCATCGATTATCGCGAGCGCCAAGAAGAGCTGGAGGCCAATCCACACCCGTTTGCGATGATCGTGCGCGCCTATTTGCGGACTTTGGAGACGGCAGGCAATTTTCAAGAGCGCTATAGTTGGAAAAAACGTTTTGTTCTAGGGCTTTATGCCAGCGGCATGCCTCGCGAAACCCTGTGGTCGATATACAAGTTTATAGATTGGATGATGAGGTTGCCGGAGGAATTGGAAACAGGACTCGTTGAAGAAATTAAAAAGGCCAAAGAGGTAAAAGCCATGTCAGAACTTACAACTTCTATTGAACGCTATGCGATGAGACAGGGCCATGCTCGTGGCGTTGCGGAAGGCAAGGCGGAAGGCAAGGCGGAAGGCATTGCTCAAAGCATCGCCGTCATCCTTGAAATCAAATTCGGCGACGCCAGTGAAGATTTAATGCAACGCATCCAAAAAGAGCACCGCACGGAAGTGTTGCAAAATTTTTTGGTAGACTTGATGCACGCCTCCAGCTTGTCGGAAGCTGAAACCAGACTAGGCGAATTG
>JABWAN010000589.1 GCA_013361015.1 Candidatus Zhuqueibacterota bacterium
CGGCGGTCTCCATCAACTGCTTGATGAGATCGTCGTTGTCTTGAAGAAAGGTAACCACACCCTCGATGCTGTGGTTCATGGAGGCCTCCGTTACTGTCCCTCTTCTCGCTGCATTCGGTCGAGGAGTTCCACGAGATCGGCGGTCAGGCCCTGCGCGCGCTCCAAGCCGCCGATGCGAAGAATCCGTGCCCCGACCACTTCCTCCAGTGCGTCATTGACCGTGCGGGAATGGTCCAGGACTTCCATGATCCGTTCCGAGCTGCCGGGGGCCTGATCCAGCAGGGCGGATACCAGTTCGGGATCCACGGAAGCCAGGGCCGACTGTTTCGCGAAACGCTGGATCTCGGCGTGGAGGGTGGCGGTCCGTTTCCAAGAATCGTTGAGCGCATTGGCCGTGTCTCGGAGCCCGCAGAAGTCCTCCTCAAATTGATCCCACACGGCCTTCTCCAGCCCCTGCGCGTCGGCCATGTGGATGAGGCTCAAGAGATAGGCGGCGGCAAACGCAGCTTCGCCCTTCCGGTTGGTCACATTCCGAAACGCGCCGAGCGCGAAGCGATGTTTGGCTTCCATGGTCTGCAGGGATTTGAAACTCACGTGCAGCTGGGCACGCGCCTGCTCGAGCAGTTTGATGCGCTCTTCCGTTTCCTTCTGAAAGGTGTCGATGTTGGTTTGGGCCGCGTCGATCTTCGTGCCTTCGAGCACTTTGTCTGCGCCAATCGCCAGCCGTAGCGAGGTACCATGTCGCGTTACGGATTTGACGCGGCCGATTTCTTCAATTAAACCAGTGAACATGGCTTGCTGCCTTCGCCTCTTCTCGCGCATTCGCATCACGCATGCGCGGCGGTCATCCAACTGCTTTTGCACCGGTTTCGGAACGGCGACCCGATAATTCATTTGTCGCGTTCTTTGCGCTGCGCTTGATATTCGTCGAGCGTTTGAAAATCCCCCGCACGATAAGCTGCGCGAGCCTCGGCAACTTGATTCCGAATCACCGGATCATTTTCAAATTGATCTTCTTCATATTGCCCAAGCTGTGTTTCTAAAACTTCCCAGAGTTTTCTTTGCTCGAACGCGCTGGGATTCTTCACCGCCTCGATGAGCGAATCAAACGGAATCGCAACTTGTACAGAGAGCGATGACATAACAATCTCCTCGTTATTCCACTTCCGGATACTTAATCCTTCCCGTAATCAACCCGTTATTGCCCAGCACCTTCCACCGCAAATTCTCCAACGTGATCGCTTCGCTCATGCTGCCGATGTGCAAACCGTGAAACGCCGGAATACCTTCCCCCAATATAATCGGCGCTACAAAGCAACTCAAGCGATCCGCAAGCTTTTCTTCCAACAACGCGCTGAAAACGCGCCTCCCCCCTTCTACCAAAACCGAAGCAATGCCCTCTTCACCCAATCTATCCAATACTTCCACCATATTCAAGCTTCCGTTTTTCCCGGGCGCAATGCGCCAAACTTGCACGCCGCGCTCCGCGAGCAGAGCCACTTTCTCCATTTCTTTGCACGACGTAGAGATTACGACGATGGTGCGGCTCGAATGTTCATCCGTTAATACTTTGGCGGAGAGCGGAATGCGCAGATGCGTATCGAGGATGAGACGGCGCGGCTGCGGGCCAATTTCGTGGCGCACGGTGAGTTGGGGATCGTCTTGCAACACCGTGCCGATGCCGACCAGCACGGCGTCGCTTTGCCAGCGCCAACGATGCGTGAGCTTGCGTGCGAAACTATTGCTGATCCAGCGCGAATAGCCGTGCCGATCCGCGATTTTGCCGTCGATGCTCTGCGCAACCTTCAAAGTGAGAAACGGCAGACGGGTGGTGATGTACTTGAAGAAGCTTTCATTCAGCTCGCGGCAAGCTTCTTCGTACAGTCCAGTCTCTACGACGATGCCATGTTCACGAAGAATGCGAATGCCCCGGCCGTTAACGAGAGGATTGGGATCAACACTGCCGATGATGACTTTTTTGATGCCGGCATCAATGACGCGATTGACGCAAGGCGGGGTTTTTCCAAAATGGCTGCACGGTTCCAACGTGCAATACAGCGTCGCGCCGCGCGACTGCGGCCCGGCTTCATGCAAGGCCTCCACTTCCGCGTGATCGCCGCCGAATTTGCGATGATAGCCAGTGCCGACAATTTCGTGTTCACGAACCACCACGGCTCCGACCATCGGATTCGGGCTAACGAAGCCGCGTCCTAACTTGGCGAGCGCAATGGCCTTTTTAAGATACTCTTGATCTGCCTGTGAAAATCGCGAGGACAAGCAATCCCTTGCTAGAGGTTAGGTCTATCTATCTCGGCCTGCTGACTACGAAGATTCAAACTGCAATACACAGAGCACAAACGAAAGGCAGCAACTGAATTCTCAAAATGTCGCGGCTAATATAACCAGACGGCTTTCGGCTGTCAAGCGCTTTCTCGGCGTGCAAGCACGAGCCGGAACGAAAAAGATCAGGCCACGGAATCACACGGGAGAGCACAGAAATCATTACCAAAAAAACGGGATCGAATTCCATGCTGGCAGGTCGGCTGCTACTCAACGCAGCTTTTGCTGGGGCGATCTAGCTCCACAGAGTCACATTCAAACTTGCGCTCACGCAGCAGACAGAAAACGCGAAACACTTTAAATGTGCTGTGCATGTTTCATTGGACGCTCGTGATCTGGCAAAGCGGAACTAGTGACGCCTTTTTACGTGGCGCAGACGACTGTTTGCAGATTTTAGGTTTAGCGCAGGCACCTATGTTCACTCACAATAAGTTGGGCAAAAAATATTCGTTCACACCATATATATTAAAATTTGTTCTTGACTATGGCAGGTTCTCAAATTATATTGCCGCCGTTTTGTGCCAGATGTTTTGGGTAGAATGATACCGCGCGGATGCAGCTTGCGAGGAAAAGGACTGAGCTCCTCAAGGGCTTCTTCAGGTAGTTGGATAGGGATGATTGGCGCTAGCAACTGTTGGTAGGATTAATTAACAGCGCACGAGTTGCAGGAGAATTTCTTTGTGCAATGTCATCTGGACTTGTACCAGGAAACTATTTTAGTAACTCGTGAGAGTCCCCAAACCTGCAAGACGGTCCGTGCCGGAAGTTTCCGCTTTTGATACAGCACAAAGGAAACGCCCCGCAACGGCCTGCTTGCCACCTCATGGAGGAAGAGCAATGGCCGCAAAAGCAACGGTATTAGAGCAACCCGACGTCCACAGCAAGGAGAATGGCAAGGCCCATCACGAGCGGCCCACCTCGATGCTCGGGGTTTCGCGCTATTTCACCGACGGTCGTCGTCACCCTTACGGCGAAGTGAAATGGGAGAAACGCTCCGCCCTTATCACCAACGAAAAAGGCGAAGCGGTCTTTCGTCAAGACGACGTCGAAGTTCCCACCACGTGGTCGCAAACCGCGACAAACGTTGTCGTCAGCAAATATTTCAACGGAAAAATCGGCACGCCCAAACGCGAAAGCAGCGTGCGCGGCTTGATTGAGCGCGTTGCCGCCACCATTCGCGATTGGGGTCTCGCGGGGAAATATTTTTCTTCCTCTGAAGATGCACAAGTTTTCTACGAAGAGTTGGCGCATCTCCTCGTTCATCAAAAACTCGCCTTCAATAGCCCCGTGTGGTTCAATTGCGGCATCGAGCCGAAGCCGCAGTGCTCCGCGTGTTTCATCAATTCCGTCGAAGATCGCATGGAGTCGATTTTGGAATTGGCCAAGACCGAAGGCATGCTGTTCAAATGGGGTTCGGGCACGGGCTCGAATCTTTCCACGTTGCGTTCTTCGAAAGAAAAACTCTCTGGCGGCGGCGTGGCCAGCGGCCCGGTGAGTTTCATGCGCGGCTTCGATGCGTTTGCGGGCGTGATCAAAAGCGGCGGCAAAACCCGGCGCGCGGCGAAGATGGTCATTCTCAACATCGATCATCCCGACATCGAAGAGTTCATCAACAGCAAAGCCGACGAAGAGAAGAAAGCGTGGGCGCTCATCGACGCGGGCTATGACGGCTCGTTCAACGGCGAGGCTTATAATTCCATCTTCTTTCAAAACGCCAATCACAGCGTGCGCGTCACCGATGCGTTCATGCAAGCCGCGCAAGCCGGCCGCGATTGGCAAACTCGCGCCGTAACCACGGGCGAAGTTGTGGATACGTATCGCGCGCAGGATTTGATGAAGAAAATTGCCGAGGCTGCGTGGCTCTGCGGCGATCCCGGCATGCAGTTCGATACGACAATCAACGATTGGCACACCTGCGCGAACACGGATAAAATCTATGCGAGCAATCCGTGCAGCGAATATATGTTCCTCAACGACACTGCCTGCAATCTTGCCTCACTCAACTTGATGAAGTTCCGCAAAGAAGACGGCAGTTTCGATGCCGAGGCATTCAAGCACGCAGTGCATATCACCATTCTCGCGCAAGAAATCGTGGTTGATTATGCGAGCTATCCCACGCCCAAGATCGAAGCGAACAGCCACGAGTTTCGTCCGCTCGGTTTGGGCTATGCCAATCT
>JABWAN010000590.1 GCA_013361015.1 Candidatus Zhuqueibacterota bacterium
CTGGCAATCTCGCCCAAGCCCGTCTTCTTCGTCATCAATTCCGAAATATCCGCGTTTATCCAAGCAAGAGAGCCTCTCTTGAGTTGCCAGATTCTTCTGCCCGCCGGCGAATATGAATTTTTGGATCATGACTCTTATGTCGATTGCACCACCGTGATCGACACGCTCGGACTCGATGAGATTATCACGCAAACGCTCGATGATTTCGGTCGCATCAAGGGCGTTTTGAGCGAATCGAGCAAAACAAAAATTCTCGGCGCCGTTGCCTCGGCAAAAACTTTATCCGAAGCGCAAAAGTCGCTCATTCGGAATGGGTTGGGGCGGAAAGGCTGAAGACCCGCCACTCTCATTTGCTTTCCTCCACGATTTTAATTTCCTCTTCAGTCAACCCGTACAGTTCATAAACGAGATGGTCAATCTGCCGGTCCGTGGCGGCGATTTGGCGTTTGAGCGCGATGTGCTCGTGCTCCAATTTGGCCGCGGCGAGTTGTTGGTGCAGCGCGAGCATGCGTTCGACGAGTTTCACCATGCGGTCGTGGCGCGATTTGTCCGCGGGGGCGGAGAAGTTGATGGGGCGAAATAGAAAATAAGGCAAGGCAGAGAAGAAAGCAACTTCGACATCACGCTACAGTTTAGAGACGAGCTGGCGATTCGTCTCTACTTTTTTGCGCCGCGCAGCAACACTTCCAACTTTTCCGGCACGAAGGGATGCTCCTCATACGCACGGCGTGACGAGCTCGTGTGTGAGCTGATTCACATGCACACGATGGCCAAAATGATTTTTGCCCGTGCAAACCAGCGCTTCCTCGTGCGTAACGAGCGGCAGATTTTTTTATGGCTTTTTGTGCTATAATTTCGCAGCAATAAGCGTCTCATTCACAGTGCTCATGGCTTTAAGCGGAATCTTTTTGATCTTCACCAGCTTTCGCAGACGCGACTTCGGACTGCAATGACACAGCCTTTGCCAAAACGCGTTGCCTATGTGGCGCTCATCGCGATCGCGCTCTCCATGCTGCTGCCCTTTTTGTGGTTGCTCTCGACTTCATTGATGACCGATCTCGAGGTCTATCAATATCCGCCGCGGCTGTTGCCGGCGCAGCCGCGTTGGGAAAATTACTCAGAGGCCATGAGCTATCAACCTTTCGGGCGCTATTTTCTGAACTCCGTGCTCATCACCGCGGTGGCGGTGCTGGGGCAATTGCTTTTTTGCTCGCTTGCCGCTTATGCCTTCGCACGGCTGCAGTTTAAATGGCGCGACAAAATTTTTGCCGTGTATCTTGCGACGATGATGGTGCCGGCCATCGTCACGCTCATTCCGGTATTCCTCATCATTAACGCGTTTGGGTGGATGAACACGTATGCTGCGCTCATCACGCCTTCACTCTCCAGCGTGTGGGGAATTTTTCTGTTGCGACAATTCTTTCGCACCATTCCCAAAGAGCTGGAAGAAGCCGCGCGCATCGACGGCGCGAGTGATTTAATGATCTATTGGCGCGTGGTGCTGCCGCTTTCCAAGCCGGCGCTGGCGACGCTCGCGATCTTTGCATTCATGGCCACGTGGCGCGACTTTTTGTGGCCGCTGCTCGTCACCAATCGCACGGAAATGCGCACGGTGGAGGTTGGCATTGCGGCGTTCAGCAGCCAATACAGCGTGGATTGGACGCACCAAATGGCCGCGGCGGTCGTGGTGATGTTGCCGATCGTGCTCGTCTTTTTCTTTGCGCAGAGATATTTTATTCGAGGAATTACGCTGACGGGGTTGAAGGGGTGAATGCGAAACGTGGCTCCGCATTATTGGAACCGGCCGCGGGAAGGAAAAATCACCATGAGTAGCTTTTCTCCGCTTCGAAAGAATTTTACCGCGTCTTTAATCACTCTTCTCGCGGCGGCTAGCGCAAGGTTGTTTTTCGTAGGAGTCCGTTGACATCGTGACGCCAAAGTTCTTCAGATGGAAAGAACTCATCCCGCCAACCTCTTTTTCTTTGCAAGAAAAGCAGGCTGCGGGATGAGTTTGGGTTGCACAAAAGCTCTTACCGCGCCATGCCCTCCGCGCCGAACACAAACGTTTCTACGCCTTCTTGCGAAGTGACCCTGCCGCTGCCCGAGCCATCGGGACGATAGTGCAAATCCGCTACGAAGATCGGCTTCTCGCCGTTATCGTAGGCCGTTTTCGATGCATACACTTCAAGGTGAAGATCGGCGCTGCCTTCCGCATAAAAATCCGCGTTGAACAAAATGTACTGGCCTTCCTCGTTGCTGGCATTGCCTTCCACGCGGTTTTTGTCTGCGCCTTCCTGCAACGTCCAATTGAAATTCGTGCCGTTGCTGTTGCTCGCAGAAACCGTGATACGGCGGAAGCCATTTTGCCTTGTCTCATTCGCGTGCAGCTCGCAACGTTCTTTTGTTCCATTGAGCCGCAAAGTTTCTCGCACGAAATCTGCGCTGGCCGAGGAATCGCCGGGATTGAAAACAAACTTGCCCTCTTCGTCAATGGAAACCGGATCGGCGCCCGGTGCAAAAGTGCGCGCTTTGCTGAATTCGAACGCGTGCTCATTGCTCTTCGTGACCTGGGTCAGCTCCGTGGAGCCGTCGCGGAAGTTCGCACGAAAAATCACGATGGTCTCCGTGAACGTGACGTTCGCACTGTAGTTCGTGCCATCTTCGAAGCGCGCGGAAGCCGAGAGATTGCCGCCGGCGCCTTCGTGATATTCGAGATGATAGCTCGCCGCAAGAGTGTCTTGTCCGGCACCGAATCCTTTTCTGGCGTCGATGATCCCGCCGTTCGGCGCGGCGCCGGGTTCATAGGCGTCGGGAATGAGCGTGCCCTCCTCATAACGCAGTCGATAACCGGCGCGATAATCTTTGCGCAGATCGAGACGTTGCACGACGTCGTCCGTGGTGTCGGCAAGAGTGAAATTAGTATTCACGACGACGCGCGCGGAATCACGCGACGTCACACTCGTTACCGGAAAATCATACGCGATCACCGTAAGCACGGCCAGGCCGGTGGCGGAATCATAGGTGATACGCGCGTGGTAAGAAATGCCGGAAGCCGGATCGGTCCAGTGCCTTTCAAAGATGAGCGAATCGCCGTTCGCCTTATTTAAGTTGTGCACGCGAGGCGAGATTTCCCCAGCGTGCAGATGAAAGGGCTGCATGTGCTTTGCGAGCAAGTTTTTGCTGCTGGTGAGATTGCCGACGGCTGGCAACTCTACTTTGCCGAAAGCTTCCGGGCCTTGCATGGCTTGCTGCAACTGCTCCAGCGTTTGCACGCTACGGAAAATTTCGGCGCCGGTTTGACCCGCAGCCTCAGCAAATTTCTGCTCCTTGGGCGCGCTCGGTGCAGAAGGGTTCTTCGAGCAGGCCGTGAGCATGAACAAAAAGCAGGCGCCGACGGCGAGCGTGAGCTTAGTCCATTTTGTGATCATAAAATCCTCCAATGTGAGTTGTGATTTCGAGCCTATCTCAACACACTTTGATCGTCATTCCGGGTTACGAGCGCGTGGCGAAAAACCTTTTCCGCTGCGTCAAGCTGCGGTCGGGATTTCTCGTCCTTACGCTCCTCGGCGTGACAGTCGCAAGGCTTGGGATGGGCGCTTCGTGATTTCGGGTTGCATTACTCGCAACTCACAAATCAACTCACGTGCCGAGGCGTCGAATGAAAATTCATTTTACAACAGCCAAGTTTTTCAATGCTGCGGTGGTCATGCGGAAGCTGAAGAGGCGGGCGAGGGCGTGAAAAGATTCCACACTGTGTTGGAAATGACACTGAAATAAAACGCCAAAGCTCTTTTGTCGCACTCCTCCTCTTCGCGGGATGGGCAGTAAGGTATCTCTTCTTAAGCCATCTTTGCTCAACGGAGATTGCAAGCAAACTGCCTTTGGTGATTTTCAATAATAAAAAAGCCCGCTCATTTGATGCGGGCTTTGTGTGTTGTGCATTGCTTGCCGAGGCCCCGATTGGATCGCGGCGGCACACGCGAGGAGGAGCTTCCAAATAAAAAAGCCCACTCATGAGATGTGGGCTTTTTGTTTTTGCTCCCGAGGTAGGACTTGAACCTACGGCCCGGTGATTAACAGTCACCTGCTCTGCCGGCTGAGCTACTCGGGATCGTTCTCAAACCGGCTGCAAATATAGCAACTCCGTGCAAAAAGTCAAGAGCCAAGATTGTCATTTGCGAATTTATAATTGACATTCCTTGCCGGTTTCAACATATTGCGACGCAAACACTGCTCTGCGACCTTTGAATGGCGACCCATGAAGACACTTATGAAAAATGCGCCATGTTTGGCGCTCGCGTTGCTGAACTTGTGGAACTGTTCCGGTGCACGTCACAGTTCGGCGCCTCATGATAGCTTGGCCTTCTCTACAAAAGTGCAGGAATCGTTGCGCACCGTTGTGCAATCCGTCGTGGGCGTGGCCGCGATTTTTTCGTATCGCAGCGAGGTTTTCGATTATGAGCTGCGCAGCGGCCAACTCGTGCCCGATTCTACCAGCCCGACCGGATTTTTGC
>JABWAN010000591.1 GCA_013361015.1 Candidatus Zhuqueibacterota bacterium
ATGACTGCGACCATCAAAGTCTTTGCCGATATTATCGCCGCCTACGATATCAAACGGTATCGGCAATATGGAGGCGCATACGAGTTTGTTGCCGCAGTTGATTTCACCGACGGCTCAACGCTGTACATTCGCGATTACTTGTTTGGCGACGGCTCCCGTAAATATGCCTTTCATTGGGAAGATCGCGAACACAAGCTCATTCGCCGCGGGGACAATGCCGAACACTATCCCCATCTTACCACCTTTCCCTTTCACGTGCATACGACCGCTACGGTTGAGGAAGCTCCTCCCATGACGCTGCATAAAGTTTTGGAGTACATTAGAGCACACTTCCCAATAAAGTCGCGGCCCATTTAGATCGAGCTCCATAGTCGGCGTTCAAGACTTGTAGTTCATCGTGCTGCTATTTTGCAGTGCGCTTTGAAGGTTGCCATCATCTTTTCCTGAGAATTATTTCCCGGCTTTGCGTCTTTCGGGAGTGTCGGACAAAAATCTCCCGGCGTCTCAAATCATCATTTTATTCCTCATCCTAAATCAGGAGGATTTACCATGGCCGAACTCATTGTGAGTAAAGCAAAAAAATCAGCCGTACCCTGTTGCCCCACCCTTGAAACCGACCAACCGTGCGACGTGCTCGATTATCATTATCGTCTCACGCACAACACCGTGGTGGTGAGCAACGACCAGCGCCAAATCGTTCCGGTGGAAGTAACCATCCACGCCCGCATCGAGCGCTGCCCCGGGCCGCTCGCCTTGGGCGATCTGGTTTATACCAACACGCTGCTGCCCGGCGAAAAAGTGCGTTTGTTCACTTCCGATCGCCGCACGCGTTTCAGTTTTGATAGCAGCACCAAAGTTAGCTATCGCAACGAGCAATCTTCGGAAGAGCGCTTCTACATGGCGAGTGTGAACGATTTCATGTCGGATGTGAGCGTGCGTGATTCTTCCACGGCTACGAACACCGCGAAAGGCTCGTCCCAAGGCCACGCTGGAACCAGCAGTTTGTTGGGCAGCATCTTCAACGGCCCCTCCGTGAACGTGAGCGGCTCTTATGATTCTGCTTCCACCAGCACGTTCTTGCGCGAACTGTCCCAACATGCCTCGTCTTCACACCGCCGCGCAGAGCTGGGCACGCGCGCTGCAAGCAGCGTTTCGATCGGCGAAGTGCAAACCCGTTCGCACAGCGAGGGCGAATCGCAGGATCATTTCGAATCTTCCTCCCGCGAGTTTGCCAATCCCAATCATTGCCACGCGGTTACGTTTTTCTTTTATCAAATCAACAAAACGCAAACGGTGAAGTTCACGCTCGAAGCCATCGAGCGCAGAGTCATCGATCCCGCGGCGGACACTCGGGTCACGAACAACCCCTTCGTTTCGCAGGGCGATGTTTCGGCGATTCCCAACGGAGTGCTCGCGACCGATGTGAACCGGCTCAAAGTGGAGGAGGCCGCGCGCGCCAGTGTGGCTGCACGCGACCGCGATGCCGTTGCGCCGCAGATCGCCGGCTTGCGCGCGTTTGCGTTTCAACGTCTCGAACCGCTGCCGATTGCCATTCGCCAGCAAGCGTTGCAACAGGTCGATAATGATTTGATCGGCGCCGGCTTGTTGGACAAAAACACCGGCAAGATTTCGCCGGAGGTGCAACGCCAATTTTCGTTCGAGCTGCGCTCTTCGCTGCCCACGCCCGGGGTATTGGTCAAAGGTTGTTTGGATGAATGCGACATTTGCGAGCCGGCAGTGATGACGGGGATCGAGCTGGAGTTGGAGCGCAAGCGGCTCGAAAATGAATTGCTGAAACGCAAGATCGAGTTGTTGGATAAAGCACAGGAGTATCGCTGCTGCCCGGCCGGCGAGGAACCGGAGTCTTCCGACGATATCTTATCTTAAAGGAGGATGCCGGTTTTCATTCCATTTTTCCTTTCCCCCCAAAATAAAAAATGCCCGGAACCGCGCATAACTGCTCCGGGCATTTCCTATTCTTCTCTATGACGAAAGCCTGGCGTGAGCTTATTCGCTTCGGAAGTGCGAAGAGAGACTTGCAGCCAATTCGCTGACTCGGTTAGATAACTCCCAACGCCTTGCCTGCCTTCTCGAACGTGCTCGCGGCGAAATCCAAATCCGCGTGCGAGTGGGTGGCGGACATCATCACACGCAAACGCTCTTTGCCTTTGGGCACGGTGGGAAATGTGATCGCCATCGCGAACACGCCGGCTTCGAACAATTGCTTGCTGAGCGCATGCGCTTTCGTCGTATCGCCGATCATCACGGGCACGATGGGCGTGACGCTCTGGCCTAAATCAAAACCCAATGCGAGCATTTTAGTTTTGAAGTATTTGGTATTGTCCCAAAGTTTTTCCACCAACTCGCCGGAGCCGGTGAGAATTTCAACCGCGGCAATGCACGCCGCCACATCGGCGGGCGTGACCGCGCTGGAGAAGAGAAATGGCCGTGCGCGTTGGCGCAGATATTCGACGATCTTCTTTGAGCCGGCCGCATAACCGCCCACCACGCCGAACGCTTTAGACATCGTCCCGACCTCCACATCGATCTTGCCGTGCAAGCCGAAGTGATCCGCAATGCCGCGGCCGGCTTCGCCCATCACGCCTTCGCCGTGCGCGTCGTCGATGATCGTAATTGCATCATACTTCTCGGCAATCGCATAAATTTCTTTGAGCGGCGCGATATCGCCATCCATGCTAAACACGCCGTCGGTGATCACGAAGCGCCGGCGCACCGCGGTTTCGTTTTGCATTTGCGCCGCGAGGTCGGAAGGATCATTGTGTTTATAACGCACGATCTTCGCTTTCGAAAGCCGCGAGCCGTCAATGATACTCGCGTGATTCAATTCATCCGAGAACAGAACATCGCCCGCCCCGGACAAGGTTGGAATCACGGCTTGATTGGTGACGAAGCCGGATTGATATGAGACCGCGGCTTCCACTTTTTTGAATTTCGCGAGCTTGGCTTCCAATTCGAGATGAAGCTTCTGCGTGCCCGCAATGCTGCGCACCGCGGCCGGGCCGACGCCGTATTCTTGAATCGCGCGCATCGCTGCCTCTTTGAGCGCGGGATGATTGGCAAAGCCGAGGTAGTTGTTCGCGCAAAGATTGAGCACGCGCTTGCCATCCACTTGAATCCACGCGCCCATCGCACTCTCAATCGTGCGAATATTGATGAACATGCCTTGCTGTTGTTGCGCCAGCATTTCTTCGTCAATGAATGCGAGCTTGGACATGGAGCATTTCCTTATTTGGTTTAGAGTGTGACAGATTCACTTGAACGCAGAAGACGCGGAAGCAGCTCTGATGCAAGCAGATTGTTTGGGTTAAAGTGAAAACCAACATCTAAAATCATCCGCTTTGATCAGTGCTTTTTGCTGAAAATCTGCGTTCGAGCTTTTATCTCACCGATACCGCCGCTTAATCTCCGGAATCAAATACTCGCCGAACGCGCGTGCTTCATCATACTCCGGCGCCCAGCTCCAATCCGCGCGCGCGAGCGTGTCGTCGACATCCGCGGGCCAAGAATCGACGATGGCTTGACGCTTGTCGTCCGGTTTGAAAGTAATGTCGGCGTGTTGAAACTCTTTGCACACACGCGCACGAATCTCTGCCGCGCTCGGGCTGAAGCTGCCGATGTTATAAACCGTTTGCGAGAGTTTTTCGCGCGGCGCGTTCTGCAATTTGAGCAGTGCACGAATGGCGTCGGGCATGGCCATAAACGGAATGCGCACGTCTTCACGCACGAAACAAGCGTAGCTCTTATTCTGCGCCGCGGCGTGCAGCATCTCCGGCGCGTAATCGCTGGTTCCGCCGCTCGGCACCGTGGTCGCACTGATCAAACCGGGAAAACGAATGGAGCGGAAATCGAGGCCGCCGGTGAGCATGTCGGCTGCGAGCTGCCGATAGTGCGCGGAATAATAACGGCCCAAATGTTCGCAGTAAAGTTTGTTGCAACCGTACATGGTGGCGGGATAGTTCCAGTCGGTTTCTTTAATTTTGCCGGCGCGCTGTTTGGTAGCGAGATCGGGCAAGCCGTACACGGCAATCGAGCTGGGGAACATGAACTTCACAGTCTCGCCGTGCCAGCGCGATTGCTCGATCGCGAGCTTGAGCAGATTGATCGTGCCTTCGACATTGACACGATGGGCGGCTTCGGGCGTGAACTCCGCGCGTGTGGAGAGCAGCGCCGCAAGATGATAGACGCAATGGATTTCATATTCGCTTTGCATGCGTTCCAACAAACGTTGCTCGAGAATATCGCCGACGATGCTCGCGCTGCAATAGCGCTGCAGTTCTTCGTCGATGGGCCGCACATCCAATGCGATGAGATGATACCGGCCTTCGCTTGCCAGCGCCGTAATGAGACCATGGCCCATTTCGCCGTTGGCGCCGGTGATGAGAATTGCGGGTTTTCGTATTTGAGCGTGCATATTGCTTCCCAACGTGAGGGAGTGAGCAGCCGAGGAGTGCTTGCGCCGAGCAAGATAATAAATTAAACGAGAG
>JABWAN010000592.1 GCA_013361015.1 Candidatus Zhuqueibacterota bacterium
AGGGCTGCATGTTGCGCGACGCGGTTGCGCGGTATGGCGTCGTTTCGCAAATCGGCAGTTGGCAACGCTCCGAGAAGAACTTTCGTTTTGCGTGTGAATTGGTTCGCAATGGCCGCCTCGGCAAGGTGCACACGGTGAAAGTCGGTTTGCCGAAAGATCCAACGACGCGTTCGCTGGCACCGATGCCGATTCCCGCAGAGCTTGATTACGACATGTGGCTCGGGCCCGCGCCATGGCGGCCTTATTCAGAAATGCGCGTGCATCCGCAGAGTGACTATGCACGCCCCGGCTGGATGTGCGTTTCGGATTATTGCCACGGCATGATTTCAAATTGGGGCGCGCATCATCTCGACATTGCGCATTGGGGACTGGGTATGGAACATTCCGGCCCGCTTGCAATTGCGGGGCGTACAACTTTTCCAAACGAGGGCCAGTGGGACGTCCACGGCGAGTTTTATGTCGAGTACGAGTATGCCAATGACATCAAGCTCATTTGCGCGAGCACGACGCAGCTCAAGGCGGGCGTGGTGTTCGAAGGCGCCGACGGTTGGGTGCACGTCGATCGCGGCTTTATTGACGCGCAACCGAAGGCGCTTTTGACTTCTTTCATTGGTCCGAATGAGACGCGGCTTTATCAAAGCAGCAATCACAAACAGAATTTTTTGGAGTGCATCAAAACGCGCGCACAAACCATTGCGCCAGTTGAGGTCGGTCATCGCTCAAATACGGTTTGCATTCTCGGCGACATTGCCATGGGCTTAGGACGCAAACTGAATTGGGACGCCGAACGCGAATGCTTCCGCGATGATGATGAAGCGAATCGCAGGTTGCATCGGCCGGCGCGAAGCCCGTGGCGGTTGAGTTGAGCTTCCTAGTTTTTCAACAAGCGCCTCGCCTGCTTCGAACTCGTTCCCATAGAGAATCAAACATGAAGTGAAAATGGTAATAACACTCAATCACTACACTTTTCCGGAGGCCTTATTATGAAGCAACACAGCAGTAAAGTTTTGGCAATGAGCAAAATGATCTTGTCGCTGTTTTGTCTCGGCGCCCTCATGTATGAACCCGCAATCGCGCAAGCGTTGAAGCCGCTCGATCTGAAACTGCCGAAGCCGATGTTCATCGGCACGCCAGAAAACATGCAGATTCCAAATCTCGAAAAGCCGTTGGGCAAGCCGCGACCGCCGTTTCTCGCGCCGGAAGGCGTCGCGAACGTCTCGTTGAACAAGCCCGTTGCGAGCACGGATGAGGAACCCATCATCGGCGAGGTCGCGATGGTCACCGACGGCGACAAAGAAGCGCCGGACGGCCATTACGTCGAGCTTGGCCCTTTCAAACAGCATGTGACCATTGATCTCAAAACGCCGCACAACATTTATGCAATCGTGGTTTGGCATTTCCACAAACAACCGCGCGTCTATCTGGATGTCGTGGTGCAAGTCGCGGATGACAAGGATTTCGTCAAAAATGTGCGCACCGTTTTCAATAACGATCACGACAACACTTCCGGCTTGGGCGTGGGCAAAGACAAGAACTACGTCGAGACTTCCGAAGGCCGTTTGATTGATGCGAAAGGCGAAGTTGCACGCTACGTGCGTCTCTACAGCAAAGGCAACAACAACAATGACCTCAATCACTATGTCGAGGTCGAAGTACACGGCAAACCCGCGAAGTAAACTCCATTGGAGTGGTGGAGTGAGGGATTCTTGGAGTAGTGGATTGAGGGAGTGATGAATTTCTAATTTCCCCTTTCTCGGAACGCCTTGCACTCCATCAATCCAAAACTCCATTACTCCACTACTCCAATTAACCATGCCCTCTTCCCGCGTCCTTTTCAGCTTCGCCGTCGTGCTCGCATTGCTGTTGCGCGCGCCGTATTTGAACGTACGTCCCATGCACGGCGATGAGGCCGTGCATGCGATCAAATTCGGCGCACTGCTAGAAGAGGGCTCTTATCAATACGACCCCTTCGAATATCACGGGCCGACGCTCAATTATTTCAGTTTGATTCCCGCCTGGCTCGGCGCGCATGGAAAGCTGGCAGAAGTAAACGACGCAACATTGCGCGCTGTGCCCGTGTTCTTTGGCATCGCGCTCATTCTTTTGCTCGCGTTGTTGGCAAGGGGATTGAGTTGGCCGGTCGTTGCCGTTGCAGCGCTGCTCACCGCCATTTCTCCCGCGATGACGTTTTACAGCCGCTATTACATTCAAGAGATGCTGCTGGTGTGTTTCACGTTCGGTGTGATCGCATGCGGCTATCGCTACTTGCAGCAGCCGCGCTGGCTTTGGGCGATACTCACCGGCGTATTTCTCGGCTTGATGCACGCGACGAAGGAGACGTTCATAATCGCACTCGCGGCGATGTTTGTCGCGCTGGTGTTTCCCGTAGTGATTCCTCCCTTGAGGGGGGCGCCAATGCGCGGAGATACTTTAGAAGCTCAGCCCTCTACGCGCCCCAAGGGAAGAATCCTCGGGAGTGCAATTGGCACTCGACATGCACTCGTTGCACTTTCAGTCGCGGCGGTCATCTCGGCGTTATTCTTCTCCTCATTCTTTAGCAATCCCTCCGGCATCATTGATTCGTGGCTGACTTTTAAAACCTATCTCAATCGCGCGGGCGAGCACGGCTGGCACCTGCATCCGTGGTATCGTTATTTCAAATGGCTGCTCTATACGAATTATGTGAATCGTCCGCTATGGAGTGAAGCGTTCATTGTCGCGCTCGCGTTCATTGGAACCGCCGTGGCGCTGCGCGGGCATAATATTGCGGGGTGCAATCCTGCTTTGCTACGCTGCCTCGCAATTTACACCATCGCGCTGACGATTATCTATGCGCTCATTCCATATAAGACGCCGTGGAATCTTTTGGGATTTTTTCATGGGATGATTTTGCTTGCGGCGTTCGGCGCCGTGTGGCTCGTACAAGCACAATCAAAAAAATGGTGGCGCGTGAGCGTGACGACAATACTAGTGCTGGGCGGTGCGCAACTTGCGTGGCAGAGTTATCAGAGCAATTTCAAATATCACTCCGATGCTTCCAATCCCTATGTCTATGCGCATCCCACGACCGAGGTGTTTACGATCGTGCAACGTGTGCGGGAAATGGCAAGCGCACATCCCGACGGACAAAAGATGTACGTGCAAGTAATCTGCCCCGAGGATGATTACTGGCCGCTGCCGTGGTACCTGCGCGATTTTCCGAATATCGGTTGGTGGAATCACGTGGATGAACAAGCGCCTTCTGCATCGCTCATTCTCGCCTCGCCGAAAGTGGAGCGCGCGCTCGTGCGCAAGCTTTATGAAATGCCTCCGCCCGGCAAGCGAGAGCTTTATGTTCCGCTGTTTGATGATTATATAGAACTACGGCACGGCGTGGAGCTGCGCGGATATGTGACGAAAGAGTTGTGGGATCGTTGGCAGGAAATGCAGGTCGAGTGATCGTCATTGCGATGATTGGACACGTTGCACTTTGCACTTGTAAAAAGTGTAATTCATTCTAAGGATAATGCCATATGCCTCCGCAATCCTTTGACTTCTCTTCTTTCAACGCTGATGTCAAAGCGCATCGCATTCATCGCTTTGCGCATAAGGCCATGGCAACCGTGTTCGAAGTTTTCATTCAGCACGAAAACGCCGGCTACGCGCAACAAGCCGCGTTCGAGGCCTTTCATGAATTAGATCGCCTCGAACAAGAGTTGAGCCGCTTCCTTCCGAACAGCGACATCTCGCGCATTAATCATCTCACCCAAAATGAAACGATCTCTCTCGGCGAAGCGGCGTTTGAATGCGTACAGCAGTGCCTGCGCGTGCATGCCGACACCGGCGGTGCGTTCGATATCACGGTCGGGCCGCTGATGGACATTTGGCTCAATAAGGACAAATCGCCGCGCACGCCCACGCCGGAAGAACTGGAGGCCGCGCGGCAACGCGTCGGCATGCAGCATTTTCGTTTGGAGGAAGCGCAATACACGATTACGATATTGAGTGAGCAGCGCGTGGGCGTCGATCTTGGCGCGTTTGGTAAAGGCTATGCGGTGGATCGGCTCGCGGATTTGCTGCGGGAATGGAGCATTGCCACCGCGCTCATTCACGGCGGCATGAGTTCGATCTTTGCCATGGGCGCGCCGTTCGAGCGCATGACTGGCTGGCCGATCGCGATCAACAATCCGTGGAATCGCGCGCAAACCGTGACGACGTTGCTCTTGCGCGATCGCGCAGTGAGCGGCTCAGGCTTGCAGAAGGGGCAACACATCATCGATCCGCGCACGGGACATCCCGTTGCCGGCCCGCGCGCGGCTTGGGCTGCAACGGCCTCGGCGGCGATGAGCGATGGCGTGTCAACCGCGTTCATGCTGATGAGCGCGGAAGAAGTGGAGCGATATTGTGCGGCGCACGAGGAGACGTGGGCGATGCTTGGTGTTGGCGAAAGCCAGGAAGAAATTACATTGGGAAATTTTTTGCAGTTTGGAAATTGGAGCGCCAGGCAAAATGCTTAAAAACTTT
>JABWAN010000593.1 GCA_013361015.1 Candidatus Zhuqueibacterota bacterium
AACAGCGGTGCGCGAAGAACATTGGGCGCAGCCGTCGCACCAAGCGGACTGAGTTGCTGGCAGAAAGCGGCAGTGTTCGAGCCGGTTTTATTGCAGCACTCATCCTGACAGTGACAGACTCCACTGTTTCTCGTACAGGTGCATTGGTGTTGGGATTCCGCGAGAGAAGAGGAAACCAGCAGGCGGGCAGACCGGGGTTGAAGCAATATCGCATTGAATGGAAGATCGCACAATGAAAAGCTGAAGGCCGGAATGGTGATATACTTCCAAATTCCAGGCCGAGCGACAGCCATAATTTTGCAGATCGGTTTCATAAGCTCATCTTCGGCCAAAGCCGCAGTTGCGCTAGCAAGTTGTGTCGTAATTCTCAAGCATCGTCAGCCATTGGCACGAGCATAAGCAATATTCCGGTGAATCTCAACTGCAATTCTCCATTCTGTGCGGATGAAAACCGTCGCCACGCCTAGGTTCAAGCCATGTCGACGCGGGATTCATACAGATCCGCACACTGCTGGCAAACGAGCTGCGTTGCGTTCCAAGCAGGATAGTCTTGTTGAATCCTGGCTTGCACCTCCTGCGCAAGCATGCTGGCGCTGGCCAGCCGAAACGTGGGAAAATGGCAAATGGCGCAGCGGCCTCTGGAAGACGATTCCGGCTTTTCCCTTCCCAACCATTTCTCCGGGTGCTGCGCGAACTCAACCAACTCGTGATGGGTGTGCGAATTGCGATCAAAGAAATGTGCAAAGCTTTCTGCCAGCTTCTCTTCCGAGCCTTGAAACGCGCGTTTGAAACTGCTGAACTGTTTCTCGCGTGCTGAAAGCGGAACCCAGCCGTGTTGCAGCATGCGACCCTCAACGATAACGTCCCACAACACCGCGTACCGGCCTCGCAAAAGATGATCGTATGCCGGCCCGGCATACGACGTAGGGAAATCCGGTGTGTAGTCGAAGTGGGGATCGAGCATATCGACCACGTGCAGCAATTCGTGCCGGAGGAATGCGAGCAAGGCTGCAGGCTGGTGCAAAAGGCCGGGCGTGAGTTGAATGAGGAGGGTTGGTGCTGCATCGTTGCCGGCCGTGAAACCTTCGGCGGCGGCATACAACTCCGCACCGGCTTCTTTGGGCGTGCGCGCTTTCATTATCAAACATCGTTGTGTGGCTTCGCGTAAAAGCGGCCAGGTTTCAAAACACTCTTGCAGCGGCTCCCCCATTCGCAGAATATCGAACCAGCTCAAATGCAGTTGTTGAAAAGCAGCCTCGCGCTCTTCCGTTTCGAACCGCACATAGATTTGATCACGCTCCCAACGGAATAAAGGCTCATCTTCGTGGCTTCGCATTGCGAGCAATACGGCCTCTTCAAGAAGCTGCGGCTGATAGTCGACGCGATAGGGTTGCATAGGGTTGTGATGGTTGATGACACGCAAGGGGCGTGGAGCCATGGAGCATGGGGCATAGAGCGTGGGGCATGGAGAGAAGGCTTCGCTCCTTGCCCTATGCCCCCTGCCCTCTGCTCAGGACTCCACCGCATTCGCGGAGGGCCGTAAAAGCTGGATCACTTCGTCGCCCGCGCCGCAAGTGAAACAAGCGTCATTCTGCGCTTCGGGACGCAAACGCAGTTGCTCCGGCCCCATTTGCACTTGAAAGCGCAGGCATTCGCCGCGCACGAAGTCGTGACACAAGTTACCGAGTGCGCCATAAAAACTGTGTGAAGCTTCACGGCGCAAAAGATTGGCAAAAGCCGGAATGTAGCGGCCCAAATGATCGCGCAAGAAAAGTCGCTGCCCGCGACGCGTGGCTTCGAGCATGTCGAGGTCGTTTTGCTGCAGCGCATAGGCTTCTTTGCGCGTGAGAAACGCCATGAACTCACACTCGCAACTGAGATGATCGGCGCGCTCGTGCCGTTCCACATTTAACTTCAAGCCAAAGGCATTGAAGAAGCCGGCAATATCGCCCAATTGCTGCGGCTGTTGAAACATCGTGTCTTCGCCGTATTCGGTTTCGTGCAGCGGCACTTGCGCTTGCGCCGTATGGCCGAAGAGATAAAGATATGAATCGGCAAGCGTCTCGAGATCCTGCGGCCCGAAGCGTTGCCACAAGCGTTGCACTTGTGGGGCGAGATTTCCTAGCCTATCATCTTGCGTATGCGCGTCGACAATCGCGGCGATTTCGCTCAATGCCGCGTTCTCATCTTCGTGGAGCAAACGCACAACCGTCGTGTGTGTGGGTGGATTAAAGCCGAGCGCCAAAGCCTCATACATAGCGCTGCGGCAAAGGGCGAGATCGAGTTCGTGCATGGGGGCTCCAGGGTATTGGGAAGTTGGGTTATTGGGATATTAGCATATTGGCATCATTGCCGAATACCCCAATATCCAAATATCCCAATTCCTAAATTGAGTTTGCGTGCACCGCCGGCCGTTCAAACACCGGCTCGTCAATCGTGGTGCGGAAGATTTCTTTATCAAACTTGTCGTAAGCAACGATGGTATCGTTGTAAATGCTCACGGGCTGGCCGCGCAGCGTGCCTTCGTAGATTTTTTTGCCTTCTTCGAGTTTGTAGCGATAGATGATGATGTTCGAGCGGCGATAAAGCTGCAACACTGCGAGCAGCTCGCGGTCGGGATTCATGTAACGTTCGATCGCGTGATCAACGCCCGGCCCGAACATTTGGCGCAAGTACGGACGCGGCACCCAACGCGGCGGAATGTAGTATCCGTTCGGCGCAGTGCCAAGCTGCGGATAAAGCGGCAGCGCGACTTTCGCAACGTGCACGAGATAATAAATCGGATTGTAGCGATCTTCCTTCCACGTGCCGTCTTTGTTCATTTGCACGAGGCCTTGCAAACGCATCTGCCCGATGCAAGCAGCCATGCAGCGCGTCTCCATCGGTCGTCCGTTCGATTCGGGATCGGTGCCTTCCACGCGCGGATAACACGCGATGCACTTCTCGCTGATGCGCGTGTTGCCGCGATACATCGTCTTTTTATATGGACACGCTTCGACGCATTTGCGATAACCACGGCATTCGCTTTGATCCAACAGCACAATGCCATCTTCGGGGCGCTTATAAATCGCCTTGCGCGGGCACGCCGCGAGACACGCGGGATACGTGCAGTGATTGCAAATGCGCGCGAGATAAAAGAACCACGTTTTGTGCACTGGCAATTGCGCGCCTTCGGTGTCAAGCTTATACTTCTCGCCTTTGAGGCCTTTGGGATTGTCTTCGTAAATATTCGGCGAGTTCCATTCATGATCTTCCGGCAAATAGCCGAGCACGCGCGCGCTTTCCGGCGTGAGCTTTTTCTTGGCGGCTTCAAAAATCGTCATGCCGTTGAATTTCGCAGCGCCCTCTTGCTTCGACCAAACCTGACCACCAGGGTTTGCGTCCTCGAGCAGCTTGAGAATCTTCGCGTCCCAATGCTGCGGATAGCCGCCGTATGGCTTGGTCTCAACGTTGGCCCACCACATGTGCTCCTGGCCCTTGTTGAAAGTCCAAGTCGACTTGCATGCCATCGTACACGTTTGGCAGGCAAGGCAGCGATTGGTGTTGAACACGAACGCGAACTGTCTTTCCGGAAACGCCGCTTGATAGGGATACTCCATCTCGCGGCCGAGCTGCCAGTTGTAAACTTGCGGCATGGCGTGTTCTCTCCTTGTCGGACTATTGGCGGAGTCAATTGCTATTTGCCAGTTCCCAATTGCTAATTGACAATTAGCAATTCACAATTCGCAGCTCCCGGTTGTAGATTCAGAGCTGCGCATCTCGATCACCAAATCTCACTCGCCCCCAAATTGCCATACATTCATCAACGATTTGCTCAATCTCCCCTTCCCCCAGCTCCATGTAAGCACGATGTGCCCCGGCATAAAACGGCGTTCTGAAAACGCTCATCAATCTGCGTTTCTCAAATCCCAAACGCGCGAACTCTTCTGCGAACACATACGCCATGTCGCGCGTGCTCTCGGCCGTGCCGGGCAATTCTACGCCCACCAGCATGTTGGGATCGGTGGCGTCGGGTTCGTCGTAGGGCATGGCTCGTCTCCTTTGGAGTTTGGGAGTAATGGAGTGGTGGATTGATGGAGTGATGTGCTTCTGCTTTTCATCAATCCCCAAATCCAATACTCCATCGCTCCAATATTTTACCGCTTGCATCCGAATGACATTCTTGTTAATTGACGACCTTCAACATCAAAGCACGCTACGAAATCGTGAAAGCCGGCATCGAGCCTGTCGGTTTTCATCCCGCCGACTTCGTTGATGACTTTCCGCTCGTGCATGAAATTCTCAAGCACGGCGTGAGAATCATCTGATCAATGGAGTGTTGGATTGGTGGAGTTGTGGAGTGATGTAAAAACCTTCACGCCCACGCGATCCGTCACTCCAAAACTCCAACAATCCTTCACTCCACCACGCTCGTCAACTCCCCCGCCAAATACTTCTGCATAACCTCGCTCTCGTTGTCCGGTGTGAAGCCCGTGGTGGCAACGCTCCACACGCCGACG
>JABWAN010000594.1 GCA_013361015.1 Candidatus Zhuqueibacterota bacterium
GTCGTCCAACGATTGGGCGCTAGATGCGAGCTTGACATATTATTTCAACCGGAAACTGCAAGCCGCGTTGAGCGTCATCAATCTCAGGCAACCGAATTTAGCGGCCAAGTTAAGCGCGGGCAAAAAGTCTTCCTTTGGTTTGTACGCGCGGCGCTATCGCGCGGGCGTGGCCTATCGCGTGCAGAAGCATTGGCTCGCGGCTGTCGATGTAGAAAAGAACCCCGAGGTCGAAGGCTGGATCAACGATTTCAACCTTTACGCCGGCGCCGAATATGCCGGGATCGAGCGCCTCATTCTGCGCGGCGGATTTAACCGCAATTGGCTTGCCTTGGGGCTGGGTTTCACTTTGGTGGATCATATCAGGCTGCACGGCGCTTGGCAGCATGATTTACATGGCGTCAACTTCAACAACCTGCGTTTCGCATTTAGCTTTGGCCGTTAACGGGAGGAAGGAAAAATCATGAAACCCTCGAGCATGGTGGCGGTCTTCTTCGCACTTTTGGTTTCTGCAATAAAACTTGGCGCGCAACCTTGCGTCATACCGATCACGCCGGACGATATTTTCGTCGAACAGAAATTCGGAACCGCATACAACCTGCCCATTGGCGTGCAAAGCGTAGAGATCAAATCGGGCCCGGAGCAAACCGAACTAGAGGGGTTTTATTTGACAGTTGAGGCTTTTGCGCTCGGCGTCGAATATCCCCGTGACGTCGCGCATGCCAAAGGCTATCCGCCGATCACGCCGCAACCGCGCGAGAACTGGTTCCGCCGCAACACTGAAGAGCGTCTGCAATATCTCGTCTTCGGCAACATAGATTGCCAATCCGCACCCGACCTTTGGCAGAGCAAACGCAGCAAAGTAAAAATCACGTGGGAAGAAAAAGAAAAGCTACTGCACGAGCTTGAAGGCGAGGAGACGTTTGGAAGTTTCAGTATTCTCTCTAGCGCGGCCATGAACAAAAACGATATTCTCAGTTTGCGGAGCTTCTTTTTGCAACCCTCACGGCCGGGTCATTTTCGAATTGAAATGAACTTGTATGCCTTAAACAGGAAGCAGCAGCCTCTGCCGAAGCCGGAGCAGACGCGCCAAGTGCACGTGTATTTTTCGTGTCCGGATTATCAACCCGCGCTGTCATTCCTCGGCGGCGATACGATTCAGTTGCAGGAGGTGAAATACAACATTCATCTGCCGATTGTAAACAACGTTTTTTTTGAAGAGGGCGAAGCGCCGCGTTTCACCGCCAATTCAACCGACAGCCTGTTTCGCGCGATGCTGTTTGGACGCGCCGTGGAACGGTTGGCATGTGCGGCCCACGATTCGTTGCGCTTGCTCATCTTGCCGGATCCGCTCTATGCCACCGATCGCTGGGGGTATTACAAAATCAAACCAACTCTGATGTTGAGTGAAGCACGGGCGAGATTTCTGCAACAAGAGCTAGAGGGCTTAGCACATGCTTTTTATGGCGGACAAAAGTGCGGCGCCTTATCGAACGGTAGCGCCGTAAATACCTGCTTGCTCAAATTTCGTTACGAAGAACATCGCGACGGGCCGCTCTTCGAGGCATACATCAAGCCGCATAAATCGGCAAAAGAACCGAAAAAATTTCGTGAAGAGAACCGCGTCGTGCCGATAGAAACGCGCAATTCGCATGATGAGGCCTTGCTTTTTGCGCCGCTTTCCATCAAGCCCAAGGAATATCCGCGCCACGTACAAGTGAAATTGTGGGCGGCAAATACATCCCCCGAAATGGAGTTGATGCCGCAATGCCTTGACGCGGGTTGGATTACCGTACACAGCATCGCGCGCGGGGATTCTTCTCAGCCGCTGTCTCTCAATGACGAGCAATTAAAACGACTACGCACTGACAGCGTCACGGTTGTTCTCGATGAACTCGAAAAGTTTTTTTCGCAGCCCGGTTTATACGTGGCGCAATTTGCTTTGCGAAGTTTTTGTAGTGAAACGACAGTTTATAGCGAACGCGACACTTTTTATGTAAAAGGCCAAGCGATCTTATTGGATGAAATCTTCGCGCTTTCGCCTTATGACAACGCCACATTCAAGTATGACTACGATGCACGGCGCGTGCCCGAGATCATTAATGAACTGTTTGACGAAGCCGAGGCGATGTCGAAACAGCAAGCTATTGCCGAGGAACCGATTGAAGCACAGCTTTATATCAGCGGTCACACGGATACTTTAGCGGAGCACAAAGGGCCGTATTACAATCTCGGCTTGTCGTTCCGCCGCGCCCAAGCCGCGCGCGACAGTTTGCTCTCACATTTCCTCCGCATCGGACGCGAAAGGAAATTTCTTCCCCTGGAAGCGCAAAAGAGCTTCGAAGAGTGTTATGTTTCATCAGACATGCAGCAAAAAATGCGGAGCCTGCCGCACGCGAAACCGGTTACGCAAGCATTTTTCAAAAGCCTGAATTCCTCTGCAAAGCGTTCTGAAAGCCTGCAAAAATTTTATCAGCTTCTAAAAGACGATCGCATGCGCCACTTTCGTTTGCCACCGGAGACGCAAAACCTCGCGCCACCCTCACTGGATTCACTTGGCGTGGCGCAGGAAATCGTCGGTGTTGAGAATGACATCGCGCAAAGCCTCTTACAAGCAACCTTGCAAAAAGGACCGACTCGCTTGCGCGTACACTTTATTGCTGCCGGACTTGGCGATAAGATACCGTTCTATCGCCGCACGCAAATGACGACGGAATTTAACCGCCTGCTTTGCGCCGGCGATTATGAAGATTTCCAGCCCAAGCAAGTGATTTACGAAATCTACGCCAATGACCAGCACCCGGCCGGTCGTGTGATGAACCGCCGTATCGAAGTGAGCTTGATCTTCGACAAGAACCCAACCTTGCAACTACCGATGGTCAAGAAATAATCATGAAATGAGATCGCGACGAATGTTTTCACGCAATCGCGCCATCCGCCGCGGTTTGAGTTTCTACTTCCAAGCCTTTTCGTGGGCGGGACGAGAACGCGCCGTAGCGAGCAGCGTTTATGTTTATAAATTGGAAGCGACCTCCACGCAAGGCTTGAAGCTTCGTTCTAACAAAAAGATGACATTCCTGCGATAATGACAAGGGGCAAACATGTTTCTGCGCACCTTTCGTTGCCCGAGTTACAACGCCGTCATCAACACCTCGATGACGGCGAGCAAATACTGCGGACAGTGTTTTGACTCCCCCTAAATTCTATTTTAACCTTTTCCGCATCCGTGTTGCTTGCCCGTATTCTTTTCGTAGTATAACCGCGAATTATTTCATGGGATGGCGAGCGGCAAGCAATGCGAGCCTGCTCATGGACGAGTCCAATCACCTCCGCGAAGCAATGCAAAGAGGCTTCCAACCTAAGCCAGGCACGGCTGTGCCCCGGCTCTTCTCACCTCAATATTTTGAAGTAATGCTCTTGGTTGTAAAAGCTGCAAGCTGATGCTGCCGGTTTCATGCAAGCGTCGAAAAATATCTTGACAATTGTGCCAAAACCATTACACTCATAGGTGCTCAATATGAAGCAATAAGCACTTCATTTACCTTCAACCAGGAGAGTTCCTATGAAGCGAGTTTTACATGGTCTCGTCGCGCTATTGGCGTTGCCCGCTGTGGTGTGGGCGCAGTCCGTCAAAATCGAGGCATTGCGACCGCAATTTGATTTTGGGGCGAGCGCCGAGCCTTCCACATTCACATCGGCGTGGTTCGTTACGGTGGCGGTGCCGGTGTTGGGCAATCTCAATTTAGTTGGACAATTGCCCTTTGCTTTTGGCAAGCTCGAAGGCGGCACCGTTCCGGTGACAGACGAAACCCTTGGCAATCCCGCGGTGGGGTTGCGGTTTCAACACGAGCGTTTGAACATTGATGTGTCGTTGCGCCTGCCGCTGGCCAAAACCGGCCTTGCGGGCTTTGTCGGCTCGATTGCAGATTTTGACCGACAGGAGGCTTTCATTCCCAATATCGTGCCGCTCAACGCGATGATTCGCACGAAGATCGACGTTTCAAAATTCAACATTCAACCCTATGGCGGCGTGAGCTTCAACATTAAAACCGAAAGCGAAGCCAACAGCTTTGATATTTTTAAGGAAGCTTACCGCAAGCTCAGGGTGAATGATGGCGAACTGCACGTATTGTACGGTGCGGAAGGCTGGCTGGAAATCCAAAAGCTGCAAGTGGGCGCGACATTTAGCGGGCGCGGCTGGGTCTCTTCGGGCGGCAACTTTTCGGAAAGCACAGTTCATCAAATCGCTTTTCGCGCCAAATTGGTTTTCGATCATTTCATTCCGGGCGCTTTGTTCAAGCTGCCTTTCGACGATTTGATTTTAGACAATGTTTTCGGAGTGAATGCGGAAATCAAATTTTGAGTTGCAGGCATTAGGAGCCTGTTTCACCACGAATGGATAGAGAAGCTCGACGGCTCATCCTGTGTCGAAGGCTGGAGCTATCCCTTGGTGACTGCTTTTGCGGTGCGTCCGCACAAAGGATAATCCAC
>JABWAN010000595.1 GCA_013361015.1 Candidatus Zhuqueibacterota bacterium
TCCCATTCGCAGCCGTAGTCTTTGTTGCTATAAAGCACGGCGATGCGGCCCTCGATTTCTATTGCTTTGAGATAATCATGCACGAGATCGTCGCCCCAGCCGTTTAGTTCAATGGAAGTCGTGGGCGGGCCTTTTTCAAATTCAAAGAAGCTGCGATACAACTCGTGCTGGTTTGGAATTTTTTGAAGCGCGTGCGCTCCGAAGATCGCGGCCATTTGCGCTTCGAAAGATTTCGCAAACAATCCGTCGATGTCGTGGTTACAATCGTCCACAAACACGAAGCCGCCGTTGCGCACATATTTCTCAAAGTTGTCGCGCTCCTTGTTCGTGAATTGCACAAGCTTGTGGCCGGAAAGATAGCAGAAGGGCGAGTGTAGCACTTCGGGGGCGCTCAGTGGGATGATTTTCTCTTCGGTGTCGATTGCTACCGTCGTGTATTCCACCAGCGAATTAAGCAGATTGGCAGGCATGCGCTGATCCACGTCCCAATCGCCGGAAGCGTATTGCAAGCGGGTGAAAAAGAAATCCGGGCGACGAAGAGGAACGTGAGGAAAGGACGAAAGCAAGCTACTCTCCGGTCGTTGCTGCGGCCCACTCCCACGCTTCCTTCTCGCGCGCTTCGTCCTCGGACATTTGCCGGTAGCCTTGTTCCAAGCTGAACGCCGGCTTGCGCTCAACGTTTCGCAAGCTCTCTGTGTTGGCAATTTGCTCACGAGCCGAAGCCGTATATGCTGCCAGCAAATCATCATGCGCTAAAAGTTTTTCCGGCAGTTTAGCAGAGACTTCAACAATGGCGGCAAAATCCCCTTGCCGCCAAAACTCACGAAAGACAGCGCGCAGCGCGTTTATGTCCGCTAATGAGGCGTCCGTTTGATTTGACAAAGCGCGAAGTTCTTCAACGCGCTGGAACCAGCCCGCAAGGCGATATTGCCTATCATGCGCCTCGCGCAGACTCAAACCCAACTTGCGCATCTGCGAAACACGTTGAATGGTTTGTTCAAGACTTAATTTGGCTGGCTTCAATCCGTGCTCTCAAATTTGTAAAACGTAGCCCGCTTCAATAAAACTATGGCCAAGCCATAGTTGAACGTTCACGCAATTCAAAAAATCAAACCACGGCCAAGCCGTGGTTGAACTATTACACGCTTTCAAGATAAGCAAAAAACCGAACGCAGAGCAACTCGGATTTATTTTAACGTGCAACTTCAATCATCTATCAATCCAAGCCGCTCTGCGTCCATTGCCTCTTTGGCTCTTTATCTTTTTGGCGCCTTGCTTCACCGGCTCCTTGCCTCACACCGCTTCCGACAAACTCGTAAACGTGAAATCACGAATCAGCATCGGCGGAATCAAATTGCCGTTGATGCGCTCGGGTTTGCCCAATGCTTCGACGTTGTTGAGCATGATCACCGGGCTTTCATTGAAACGAAAATTTTTGATCGCGTGTTTGACTTTGCCGTTTTCAACATAAAACAAACCGTCGCGCGTCAAGCCGGTGAGCAAGAGCGTTTGCGGATCCACCATGCGAATGTACCACGTGCGGCTCACGAGAATGCCCTTCTTCGTGTCGCGCACCATGTCGGCCACGGTCGCGGTGCCGCCTTCCATTACGCCGTTCGCGGGAAACGGAATGGCCTTCACGCCTTTCTTGTGCGCCCAATAGCGCGAGTAGTAGAGATTCTGCACCACGCCTTTTTCAATCCACACGGTGTGCTCGCGCGGCCGACCGTCGCCGTTCCACGGCGCTGCGGGAACCTCGGCGTGCGTCGGGTCCGAATAAATCGTGATGCGCTCATCGACAAGCTTCTCACCGAGTTTGGTGCCGCCGCCGGGTTTTGCTAGAAAGCTGCGGCCTTCTTCGGCTTGGCGTGCGTCCATGCTGAAAAACATGTTTTGCAGAAGTTCGATCGATGCCGCGGGCTCGAGAATGACCGTGTACTTGCCCGGCTCGATTGCAACCGGATTGCGCGAGCCTTCGGCTTTTTCCAACGCAATTTGCGAGGCCGCTGCGGCATCGAGCTTCGCGACGTCGTTTTCATCGCGCGTGACGTAGCCGGACCCGGTGCCGTCGTTCGAGCGCACGGTCACGGAAAAATTCACGTCGGTTTGCGGATGATAGGCGAACAAGCCTTTGGTGTTCATCATGGCTTGAAAGCTCACGCTGTTCTGCAAAAAGCCCGCAGCCGTGAGATTCTTCGCGCGGCATGGCTTGATGCTGCTCGCCGCGGCTTGCGCGCGATACTCCGGCGTGAGGTTCGCCGTGCTCTCAAAATAGGCGTGCGCAGTGGAGTACGTTTGCGGCTCCAGCATATTCATGTATTCGGGATTCTCCGGCGCAAGCTGAGCAAGCTCTTCTGAGCGTCGCACGGCCTTTTCCAAAGAAGCGTCGTCAAATTCATTAATCGTCGTCGTTCCGGTCTTCTTGCCGTAACTGGATTGCACGACGAGCGTCGTGTCGTTCTGCACGCCGCTCGTGGTCACGGTATTGCGCGCATAGCGCAGATTGCCGCCAACGCTGCCGTTCAAATTGGCTTCGCATTCTTCCGCTTTCGAATAGCTCATGACTTTCTTGAGAATGTCACGAGCCTGGTCTTGAGTCAAAAGGGCCATTTTATCTTCAACCTCATATGAGTTTGGTTGCTGGATTCTGGATTCTGGATGCTCGATCCTCGATTATCTATCTGCAATCCTCGGATTCTCGCTCACAATCTACGAGCCACGATCAACTAGATTTTTCTCTCGGTATTGATCACATTCACGCCGTTGAAGCGCGTGGTGGCGCAGCCGTGCGAGACCGCGCTGATTTGGCCAGGCTCGCCTTTGCCGTCGAAGAATGAGCCGCCGAGACGATAATCGCGGTCGTCGCAAATTTGCGCGCACGAGTTCCAAAACTCTTGCGTGTTGGATTGATACGCCACGTCGCGCAACATGCCCGCGATCTCGCCGTTTTTGATCTCATAAAACAACTGGCCGCCGAATTGAAAATTGTAGCGTTGTTGATCGATGGAATACGAGCCGTCGCCGATGATGTAAATGCCCTTCTCCACGCCTTTAATCATTTCTTCCACGGAGACTTGGCTTTTGCCCGCGGCGAGCGAAACGTTCGGCATGCGCTGAAATTGCACGGAACTCCAATTATCCGCATAACAACAGCCATGCGATTCTTTCTCGCCGAGGATGTGCGCTTGATCGCGAATGGCTTGATAGTTCACGAGCACGCCTTCTTTCACCAAATCCCAACGTTTGCACTTCACGCCTTCGTCGTCATAACCCACCGCGCCGAGCGAGCCGGTCTGCACTTTATCCGCAAAAAGATTGACGAGCTTGCTGCCGTAGTTAAAGGATTTCGATTTCCACTTGTCCAGCGTCGCGAAGCTGGTGCCCGCATAATTCGCTTCGTACCCGAGCACGCGGTCCAGTTCCAGTGGATGGCCGACGGACTCGTGAATCGTGAGCCACAAGTGCGTCGGATCGAGCACGAGATCATACTTGCCCGGCTCCACGGTTTTCGCCGTGTGCTTCGCACGCGCTTGTTGCGCGGCCGCGGTCGCGTCTTCGATCAAATCATAATGCTTGCCGTAGCGGGTGGTCACGCCCGTTACTTTGCTCGAAGCACGCGGCTCGAGATACTCCCAACCCATGCCCATGGGCGCGCTCAACGCATCGCGCGTTTGAAATTTCCCCTTCTCAGGATCAATCGCCGTCACCGTGAAATTCGGCCAAATGCGATGAATGTCTTGATCAATGTACGAGCCGTCGGTGGAAGCGAAATACTTCTGCTCATTCACCAAAAAGAGAAACGTGTTGATGTAATTCGCGCCGTTCTTCATGGCCGCGGCATTGGCCGCCATGAGCAAATCAACTTTTTCAGAGATGGGCACTTCGAACGCGTTCTTCTCAATCGGCGTGCGCCATGAAACTTCGCCGTGACCCTTTTCCGGCGCGAGCTGCACCGGCTCGGTTTGCAACACGGCATTGGCCTTCGCAATCGCCACGGCTTGTTCTGCAGCTTTCGCGATCTTATCGCCGGTCACGTCGCTCGTGGCCGCAAAACCCCACGTGCCGTTGGCGAGCACGCGAATGCCCACGCCGTACGACTCCGTGTTCACGATATTCTGCACTTTGTCTTCGCGCGTGATGATGAATTGATTGAGATAGCGGCCGATGCGGATATCGGCATAGGTTGCGCCTTTGGCGCGCGCGGCATTGAGCGCAATATCGGCGAGCTTCTTCTTGTCGCCGTTGGGCACGGGCGTCACTGCTCCGAAGAGCGCAGTGCGAGATCCCATCAGAGGGATCATCATCGCGCCCATACCCACGCCGGAAATGCGCATAAAATCACGTCGTTTCAATTGGCATCCTCCTGTGGAAAGTGATGAATATGGATTGCTGGAGCAGGTGAAGCATGGATTGCTGGAGTATTGGAGCAATGGATTTTTGGAAAAGCCTCGCGCGTTGTTGTCATGCCGTTTCCGGAATGGTTT
>JABWAN010000596.1 GCA_013361015.1 Candidatus Zhuqueibacterota bacterium
AAGAGTCGACATATGCCTCAATCGCAGCTTGGAAGCGAAGCCAAACTTCCGGCAAGTTTTCGGACAGAGCCTGCAAAAGGCGCTTCGCTTAATAAAATGCCATAACCATGCACGAAGAAATGCCGGAAGGCTCGATATTCATCGAGGCTCTCTGCCAATTCTTCACTAATGAGCTTTTGCTCGACGGCGTGTTGAATGAGGTCCTGGTGGGAGCTTTTGGAGTCGGGGAGCGGGATTTCAATAAATTTCAGAACGCGTTTAAGGAGGTTCTCAATGCCATTGTAGACATTGTGCAGGCAAGTGGCGATGGCAGCACGCTCCACAAAAGAGCGCTCTTTGCGTTCGAGCGTGAATTGCAAAGCTTCTAGAGTTTTTTCGACGCGCTCTTTCTCAAGAGAAATATCTTCGAGCAGATCATCCATAAATCTTGACGCCTCTCTTTTCAACGAGCGCGTTGAACCGCGTCGGTTCGGAAAGATCGACAACATCCACCGGCTTGGAAAGCCGCCGCATAAGCTCGCCGTAGAATTTAAAAAACACGAGCGGATCAATGCCCTTCACGCCGAGATCAATGTCGCGGGCGCGCTCGCCTTCGCGTAGGGACGAGCCAAACAAATAAACCGCAGTGGCAGTATATTTTTGCGCCGATCGCAAGATGACAGCTTGATCTGATGGGCTGAGCATGGGTCGCAGCACCCTCTCCTTACATGAGAATCGTTTTTTGTGATTACAGACACGATTAAACTAATATCTCGTTTTTTAAATTCCAAACGCTTCTTTTTTGAGGGCGATCAGCGCGAACTCGCCAAAGGTCAGTAGCAGCGCTTTTAGGCTTGTTGGGCGGAAGGATTGTCGATACACTAGGCGCAATGCTTTGTTACCCACTACAATCGTTGCAGAACAACATCCGTCCCTCAGGCAGATTTGATGCGCGTCATGCGATGCGCGAGGGCGAAAAACGTGGGGAGTACCAAACTCCATATCACGGCGAGCACGAGCATGGTCACCACGAAGCCGTGCTGAAACTGCACCGCACCGATGCGTTCGCCCGCGGCATAACTTACCGGCCCGCCGATCGCGCCCAACACCACCGCCAGCCAAGTACGTCCTTTGAGCCATTCGAACGACCAATTGATGGTGCTCGCGAACAACACCCAAATCGCGGTGATCCATATCGGCCCGAGCCACGTCACGGAGGCATATCGACCTTGATAGACCAGCAAGCCGCTTGCGGCTTGAAAGGAATCGACCAGCGTTCCCAGGGCCCCGATAAAGATGATCATCATGATTTCTTCGCGCAGCGTGTGCGTGAGCACGAAATGAATGAGCACCAACAATCCGGCGACGCCCACTCCCACTTCACTGATGCCGTGCGCCGCGCCATACACACACGCGAGCCAACCGACGTAATAAGAAAGATAGTTGAAAACCTTGACGAACATACGCGCCTCAGAATTGAAAGGCGGCAAAATAATACGGCTGCACTGCTTTTGCAAAGGGATTTTTGAAAATAGCCTTTGACATTGGGCGTGGAGCTTTTAAATTCACAGCACAGAAAGTAGCGGCAGGAAGAATGGATTGATGGAGTCGTGATTTCGTGGAGTGTTGCAGCGCAAAGTAGCGGGGCCAAACTCCAATGCTCCAAAACTCCATCATTCCAAGAGTCCATTCCTTTACGGAGGCGGAAATGAAAGGCCTGATGAAGTGGCCGCTCATCATTGCGGCGATTCTCGTTGTCTTGCGCGTGACTTCGGAGCAGATGGGCGCGCCGGAGGCCGTCAACAAAATCTTCGGCGTGACGTGGCTGTTTTTTTTGGTGCCGTTTTACTTTGCATTCAAGATTGCAGCGACAAACGACGCACATCCTTACAAAACGCTCTTCCTCAAGATGGCGATCTTCGCGGCATTGGTACGCGCGATGATCATCCCGACCTACTGGCTGGCATATAGATTCAATTGGAGCGCCCAGCGCTTCAGTGCGGAAGAAGGCGGAGTGGTGGGCGATGCCATTTCACCGCTCAGCGGATACCTGCTCATTCCCCTCAGCGCTCTCATTGCATGGGTTATTGCAGGAACTTTGATAGGCGGCGGCCTCGGCTCGCTGGTGATTGCATGGAAGCGCCGAGGCGTCACAGAAACTCCGGTATAGGCTTTCAACATGGTCGAACGTGATTACATCATGCGCTTGGTGCAGCAGCTCGCCGCCGCGCTCACGCGCATCTTCAAACTCAAAGAGCAGGAAAAGTACGAGCAAGCGCTCGACGAAACGGGCAGCGCTTTCAATGAACTGCTCGGCATGAGCCCCGAATTGATGGCGGCTTTTGATTCCGCCACGCTCGCGCAATTGCTCGGCCATCATCAAAGAGTAAAAACCGCGGCCGCGCTCTTTCGCGCAGAAGGTGAATTGTATCAACGCAAAGGCGAAGAGGCGGTGGCGCAAGCGCGGTATCAACGCGCGTTTGAATTGTATCTCGAAGCCGCGCAAATGCAAGAACAGAGCGACGCGGAGTGTGTTGAAGCAATTCGATTGCTTGCGAAGCTGTTGTTCGCAGAGCGCATCGCGACGAACTACGCCGATCTCATGCAAAAGCTCGTGCGATGATCGCGCTAGCGCCACTGCAAGCCGCGACTTTGAAAGCATGGTTCCTGCCGGAGCGTGCGGGGCCGTTGGTGGGATTACATGTGCTCAACACCGGCAACGGCGTTTGCTGGGTCGATCGCTGGCCCGCTCCACGCGGCGCGCTCATGATGACGGCGGACAATTACGCGCTCGCGGGTGATCCGAGTGTATTTGATGCAACGGAGCTTCGCACGCGCATACGCGGCTTCGTAGAAACTGCCGAAGGCTTTCTTCCGCTGTTGAAAACGGCATTCCCCGATTGCAAACGTTGGGAGCGCGTCATTTTTGAAAAGCGCGCAGCGGCTAAATTTCATTCACCAAACGTGTTTGAAGTGCGCCGTCTCTCTGCGCATGACGCGCATCATCTGTGGGGCATCAGTCCCGACAATTTTTGGATCAGCAAAACGTGGGGTGGGCCGAATGGACTTGCGGCAAGCGGACGCGGGTGGGGAGCGTTTTGGGATAATCACCTCGCCTCAGTCGCTTGCACTTTTTATCTCGGTGAGAAGTATGAGGACATCGGCGTGGTGACCGAGCCGCAATTTCGCGGCGGGGGATTGAGCACCACATGCGCCGCAGCTCTGTGTGAAGACATTCTCGCACGCGGCCATCAACCAAGTTGGACCACTTCGCCGGACAATCTCGCGAGCATCCGCGTCGCAGAAAAACTCGGGTTCGTGTTGCAGCGCCGCAATGTGCTTCACGTTGTGGGGATTCCGATTCCAGAACCGGTACATTAAGAAATGAAAGGCATATCTGCCCGCGAAATACACAAAATACGCAAAAAGGCCTTTGGTGTGTCTAGCGTGTTTCGAGGGCGGAGGTTGACGGACGAATCTCATATGTACTTCCTCTCCCGTCTCGTCGAAGAAAAGATCAAACAAGCCATTGCGGAAGGCGAGTTCGACAATCTCCCCGGTCATGGCAAGCCGCTGGTGCTGGAAGATTTTTCCGAAGTGCCGGAGCACATGCGCATGGCTTATAAAGTTCTCAAGAACGCCGGCGTGTTGCCGCTTGAGGTTGAGCTGCGCAAAGAGATCGCAGCATTGCGACAGCAGCTTGATGCGTGCAATGATGAAGCGCAGCAACAGCGTTTGCGCAAAGAGCTCAACGACAAAAGTTTGAAGTACAATTTGCTCATGGAAAGAAACCAACGCCGGCAACAATAATGGCCTACTCTCGCATCGCAACAGATGACCCGGCAATGAATAAAAGCTTTTTCCGCTGGGAAAATCTATTGCCCTGATTTTGAATCGCTAGAACCTATGTCTTTTGAACACCTCCTCGCCGCGCCCGAATCGGAACTGCTCGCGCGCGCGACAACCTTCGATGATGCCTGCCTGGAAACCATCGGCGCGATGGCCAATAGCAAGGGCGGCGTGCTCCTGCTCTCTTCCGTAGATGAAGCCGCGCTGCAAGACGGTTCGCAAAAAATCAGCACAAGCACACAACCCGCGATCATGCCTGAGTGGGAAACGTTTGATGCCGATGCAGGGCACGTGACGGCATTGCGCATTCATGAAGCGCCGATCAAGCCGGTGGCGGTGCACGGCCGCTGCTACCAACGCATGGGCGCTTCGAACTATGTGCTCTCGGCCGCGGAGATTGCGCGGCTGCACTTCGAGAGCCTCGGCAAAAGTTGGGATGCCTTGCCGCATGAAGCTGCGGCGTTCGATGAACTCGACAACGAAAAAGTGCGGGCTTTTATCAAACAAACCAACGAAAAGCGCAGGCGGCAACTCGACGCTTATGCGCCGATTACGGACATTCTCGAGCGGCAATCGCTGCTTGCGAACGGCAAACTCACGCTCGCCGCGTTACTGCTCTTTGGAAAACATCCGCAACGTTTCG
>JABWAN010000597.1 GCA_013361015.1 Candidatus Zhuqueibacterota bacterium
GTTTTGCAGTTCTTCGCCGGCAAATTTTTCCGGCAATGCCGCGGGCTGTGCGCCGGCCAAACGGCGTTGCAGTTGTTGATAGGCCAGGCTCAAACGCTCGCGCGCTTTTAAGGCATTCTGCAGAGCCTCATCCGAAAAATCAATCGGACCGCGATAATGCTTTAGCAAGAAGAACAGCCGAATCGCGGTGGTAGGAATTTTTTGCAGAATCGCGCGCGCGGTTTTGAAGTTGCCGAGCGACTTGGACATCTTTTCCCCGGCGATGTCGATAAAACCGTTGTGCATCCAATACTTCACGAACGGTTTGCCGGTGGCGGCTTCACTCTGTGCAATTTCATTTTCATGGTGCGGGAAGATTAAATCCAAACCGCCGGCGTGAATATCAAAGCTCTCTCCAAGATAGGTCATCGACATGGCCGAGCATTCGATATGCCACCCCGGACGGCCTTTGCCCCAAGGACTTTCCCACCACGGCTCGCCCGGTTTCATGCCCTTCCACAAAACAAAATCGAGTGGATTGTGTTTGCTCTCACCAACGGCGATACGATGCCCGGCGTCCAACTCTTCCAAGTTCTTGCCGGAAAGCTTTGCATAGTCCGCAAATTTGGAGATATCAAACAAGACGTCGCCGTTCGCTTCGTAAGCAAGGCCTTTGGCGAGGAGCCTCGAAATCAATTGAATGATTTGCGGAATGTGCTCGGTGGCTTTGGGATAGACATCGGCGGGATGCACGCCCAATTTTTGGATGTCTTCAAAAAACGCTTGCGTATATTTCAATGCGACGGCGCGCGCTTCCACGCCCAGCTCGTGCGCGCGCTGAATGATGCGGTCGTCGATGTCCGTTAAATTCATCACGAAGCGCACTTGATAACCGCGATATTGCAAATAGCGCCGCACCACGTCGAACATCACAAAGGGCCGCGCATTGCCGATGTGGAAATAATCATACACCGTGGGGCCGCAAACGTAAATGCCTACCTTGCCGGTTTCGAGCGGCACGAATTCTTCTTTTTGCCGCGTGAGAGTGTTGTAGATTTTCAAAGCCATAAATTGTCCTGAGGGTTATTGTCGAGATTGTGCTCACCGGATCTGCAGCCACGTGTGAGCAGAGCCGCCAGCGAGGTGATATGCGGATTTCGATACGTGTTGGCCAGGCTCGGCCAGATGGTTCTTATTTGATGAGACGACACGCTTTGACTAATTCCTCCGCGCGTCGACGAGCAATGGGATTTTGAATCAGCCCGTCTTCTTTGATCGAACTGCCGACGATGGCGCCGTCTGCAAGGGCGAGCAGTTCCGCCGCATTTTCAACGCGCAGGCCGCTGCCGATCAAAACCGGCCGGCCTTGTGCTGCAGCTCGCACTTGCATTAGAAAGTCACAATCCACTTCCTTGCCGCTGCCCGTGCCGGTCACAATGATCGCGCTGCACAGCGCGCGTTCGAAAAACTCCTCCACCTCTTGCGCAAGATCGCGCTGCACCAACGGCTCAGCGTGCTTCACGCGAATGTCGGCCAGCACCGCGACGTGCTCGCCATGCAAGCGCTGCCGTTCGCGCAGGAGCGAATGGGCCCGTCCTTGAATCAAACCCTGATCGGTGACAGCCGCGCCGGTTAGGATATTCACGCGCACGAAGGCGAGTTGCGCTGCGACTGCGATCGCTAGTGCCGCGTGGGCATCGTTGCGGAGCACATTCACGCCGACCGGTAGTTTGTTATTGCGCTTAACCCGATCCGCGATTATCGCCAGCGCCGCAATGGTTTCGTTCGGAACGTGTTCGGGGAAATAGGGAACATCGCCAAGGTTTTCGATCATAATGCCGGCAAAGCCGGCTTGGTAAAGCGTCTTCGCTTCCTTCTCGGCAAAGCGAATGATCGCTTCGAAATCACCGCGATACTTTGGGCTGCCGGGTAATGCCGGCAAGTGTACCATGCCGATGAGCGCAGGTTTGTGCGCGATGAGCGTTTTGAAATCGGAGCGCGTCATTATTCGACGATATGCAATACCATTTGACGCACGCGCTCTTTGCCGAGCAGCGCTGCGAGTTTGGGCAAGTCCGGGCCGTGCATGGCGCCGGTGAGTGCAATGCGAATGGGCATCCACAAATCCTTGCCCATCACCCCGGTTTCTTGATTCACGGTCTTCATGATGTCTCGAAAGATCCCCGGCGTGAAATCTTCGACATTCTCCAATTGCCGCAGAAAAGACCAATAGACTTTTTCCGAAGCCTCCGACTGGCTCATCGCAATCGCTGCGCCGTCGGTAAGGTGAATGCGCTCGCCAAAAAAGAAAGCGGTTTTCTCCACGTACTGCTCGAGATACTCGACGCTTTCTTGCAAAAGCACGAGCAATGCTTTGAGCGTGTCGTTGTCGGGCAGCGTGTAACCGGCTTGCCGCAGAAAGGGCGCAGTACGATGCACGAGCTGTTCGGGGTCGAGTTTGCGAATGTAAACGCCGTTCATCCAGTTGAGCTTCGTGGTATCAAACACCGCGGCGGAATTGTTGATGCGCGCAAAAGAAAATTCTTTGATCAAACGCGCGATCGTGAGGACTTCTTCGCCGCTTTCGGAAGACCAACTGAGCAGGCTCAAAAAGTTTATGATCGCCTCGGGCAAATAACCTTTCTCGGCAAATTGATCGAGCGAAGTTGCGCCGTGTCGTTTCGAGAGGCGGCTGCGATCTTCGCCCAAAATCATTGGAATGTGACAGAACGCGGGCACGTCCCAGCCGAACGCTTCGTACAGTAGTTTCTGTTTGGGCGTGTTGGAAACGTGATCGTCGCCGCGAATGACGTGCGAGATGTTCATAAGATGATCATCGATCACGGCGGCGAAGTTATACGTCGGCAAGCCGCCGGAGCGTACGATGACAAAGTCGCCGAAGGTGTTCTCGGGAAACGTCAACTCGCCCTTCACTAGGTCGGTGAAGCTTACGGCTTGTGCGGGAACCTGAAACCGAATTGCGGGCGCAATACCTTTCGCGCGCGCTTCGGCTTGTTGCGCGGGCGTGAGCGAACGGCACTTGCCGCTGTAATGCACTTGTCCGCCACCCTGCGCCATGGCATTATCGCGCGCCGCCTCCAGCTCGGACTCGGTGCAAAAGCAATAGTAGGCCTTCGTGCTCGCAATGAGTTGCTGCGCATAGTGTTGATACAGATCGAGCCGCTCAGATTGGCGGTATGGCCCAAAGGCTCCGCCTTTCTCTGGGCCTTCATCCCAATCTAACGTGAGCCAGTGCAGATCTTCGAGAATCGACTCTTCGGAGACTTTCGTGGAGCGCTCGATATCGGTGTCTTCGATGCGCAGAATGAAAGCGCCGCCGGAGTGACGCGCAAAGAGCCAGTTCAAAATGGCGGTGCGAACGTTGCCAATATGCAAATGCCCCGTGGGACTCGGGGCAAAGCGGACGCGAACGGATTTGTTCATGAAAACTCTTTATGCTGAAGTTGAAATCGGTTCGTTATAAGCTTCGTACTCGGCCGGGGTATAAGCCAGGAACCCCAGAATCTTTTTCTGCTCGGCTTTGGTTGAATTCTTTCGAAGCACTTTCCAAATCTGCTTTTGGCGGACAAGGTGTTCTTGATTTTCAAACTTGGCAGAGGCAATAAACCCGTGGATCCGGAATTCATCGTGTTGCTCCAATTCGAGCATTGTCGGTTTAAAGTGCTCCGTCATAATGGCGACAATTTTTTCTTCGAAGGGATTCATTGTTCAATCCAGCTTTCGATTTCGTATATAAGAACAGCCGCAATATTTGAGAATCATACACCGCGGTTGACTTCAGTGCGAAGGCATTCACAGGCTGGGTTCACGATAGGCTTGATATTCTTCCGGAGTAAAGGGGAAGAGACCTATAACTCTTTTTTGCTCAGGCACGCTGAGATTTTTACGCAATAGCCCGCTGATCTTGGTCTGACGCTCGAAATCATCAACGTCTAAAAATTTGGGGGAGATGATGAATCCGCTGACACGGCGATCAGGGTTGTCGTCGAGTTGTATTTCGTTTTCATCGAAATACTCGGCCAAGATTCTTTTTACTTTCTGTTCGAGCGTTTCCATTGTTGGGTCCCTAAATTAATAAATTCTGCCGCTGCTTCACAGAGCTTCGGGCTGTTATACTTGAGAAAGCTTCCTTTGATCCCACGATCTCTGCGCATTTTCTTCAAGTGTGAACGCACGGCAGCTTCGGCTTTGAAACGATAATCATTGCGCCACAAAACCGCAACCACTCCGAGCGCAGCATACATGCGATCATGCTTTGGGCTGTAGACGTTTGCCAATGCCGTGCTTTTCCACAATAGCAAAAGATCGTGACGCTCATTGAAGGTCGAGTCTTCTTGCAAGCGATAGGCGCGCAGCATGCACTCAACGGCTAAACCGGAGGTATACATAGCCAAAACGTAATAGCCATTTGACTGCAAGTGGAGAGCTTCTTGTATTCTTTCCACTGCCGCTTTGTAATAAACCTC
>JABWAN010000598.1 GCA_013361015.1 Candidatus Zhuqueibacterota bacterium
GATTCCGCGCTTCATTATGGCGCTGGCCCACAACAAAGCCCCGGTGATTTACGGCGACGGCGAGCAATCACGCGATTTCACTTTTGTCGAAAACGTCGTACAGGCCAATCTGCTCGCATGCACGGCACCCGAAGCTCCGGGCAATGTCATGAACATTGCCTGCGGCGAACGTTACAGCTTGAACCTGCTCGTCAAAAATTTGTATGAGATCATGGACAAAGAGGTGCCCGCGGTGTATGAACCGGAGCGCTCAGGCGATGTGAAGCATTCGATGGCCGCCATTGAGCGCGCGAGCCGCCTGCTGGCTTTTTCCCCCCAAGTTAAATTTCAGGAAGGCCTGCAAAAAACCGTGGCTTGGTATCTGAACCAGAAAGCCTAAAAACTTTTGTGCAATTTACAAACGCTTTGCTGGGTTTGAGCTCGTTAAGGGTAAATTATGCCGCAGCACGCATGTTGCGCGCACCGATCATTCGCAACTTAAACGTAGCGGCACGTGACCTCGCGCTCCCCAAATAACCCCGAATGGAGTAGAGCTCAGTTTGGCGTTGCCGCCATTTTTGCTGGGCATTATTCCACAAGCGCATAACGCAACTCACAGACTCTGGCGGTAATTCTACTTGTGATTTGCAACAATACAATGGCCCTCGCGCGGCCATTTTTATTATGGACTTCACACTTTCACGGACGAATGTGATGCCGATATCAGGGATGGAATTCGAACGCACCGGCAGGTTGCCATGCAACACTGCACGGCAGTTTGACCGGAAGGAATTCTCTCGCAACTGCATGCTATGGGCATCAAAAACGCCATCACAATCGACGTTGAAGATTGGTTTCAAGTCTCGCTGTTTCGCAAGCACGTTCGCCGCGACGAGTGGGACAAAATGCCAAGCACGGTGATGAAAAACACCTGCCGCATTCTGGATTTGTTCGACAAGAAAAACGTCAAAGCCACTTTTTTTGTGCTAGGCTGGGTCGCCGAACGCTTCCCCGAAATCGTCGTCGCGATCAAAGACTGTGGCCATGAAATCGCCAGCCACGGCTACGGCCATGAAATCATCTATGAGCTGTCGCGTGAAGCATTTCATGACGATGTGCAGAAGTCTCTGCATATTCTACAGGACATCACCGGCGAAGCGGTGCATAGTTATCGCGCGCCGACTTATTCCATCACACGTTCCTCGATGTGGGCGTGGGAAACGCTGGCGCAGCTCGGCATCAAGGTCGATTCCAGCGTCTTTCCAGTGAAGCACGATCTTTATGGTATTCCCGATGCGCCGCGCTTTCCTTTTGAAATCCGTTTGGCGAGCGGCCCGAAGCTCATCGAGTTTCCGCTTTCGACCGTGGTTATGATGGGCAAGAACGTGCCCGTGGCGGGCGGAGGTTATTTGCGGCTCTATCCGTATTGGTTTATTCGTAACAGCGTGCGGCGCATCAACGCGGAAGGCAAGCCCGCCATCATTTATCTGCACCCCTGGGAAGTCGATCCGGAATTGCCGCGCCTTAAGCTCGGCGCATTCAAAACCATGCGGCACTATGGCAATCTGGCGCTTACCACGGAGCGTCTTAGCCGTTTGTTGGAAGAATTCGCGTTTGGAACCATACAAGAAGTTTTGAAGACGACGCCGGTTCAAACGGACTGGCCGCGCGCGGAAGAAGCGTACAGCACCAATGGAAAATTTCAATAGTCGATTGCATCATGCGCGTTGAGGCCATTACCTCCGGTTATGAAACGTGGGACGAATATGTCTTGCGACATCCCGACAGTCGCGGCCCACATCTCAGTGGCTGGAAGAAAGTCATCGAGGAAACCTTCGGGCATCGCTGTTACTACCTCGCTGCGACCGAGGGCAGTGTACTGCGCGGCGTTTTGCCGCTGACGCACATGCGCAGCCGTATTTTCGGCTCTTTTCTCATTTCCGTGCCGTATTTGAACTATGGCGGCATTCTCGCGGATGACGAAACGGTGCGAGCGGCGCTCTATGCGCAGGCACAGGAACTGGGAAAAAAGTTGAAGGTGCAGTATTTGGAACTGCGCCACCTTGCTCCGCAAATTCCGGAGGCGCCCACCAAGCAGCACAAAGTCGCGATGGTGCTCGAGTTGCCCGGCGACACGGAGACGCTTTGGAATAATTTTAAAGCCAAGCTGCGCAGCCAAATCCGCAAGCCGCAGAAGGAAGGTCTGACGGCGCGCTTCGGGCAGAGCGAGGAATTGGATAATTTCTACAACGTGTTCGCGGAGAACATGCGCGATTTGGGCACGCCGGTTTATTCCAAAAAGTTTTTTGCGCGCATCCTTGCCACCTTTCCACAGCAGGCGCATCTCTGCACGGTGTATCACAAGCAGGAAGCCCTGGCCGCAGGTTTTGTTTTCGGCTTTCGCGATATGCTGGAAATTCCCTGGGCTTCGTCTTTGCGCAAGCACAATGCCCTCGCGCCCAATATGCTGCTCTATTGGTCGGTGTTGGAGTATGCAATAAAACAAGGCTATCGTCGTTTTGATTTCGGCCGCTGTTCGCCGAACGAAGGCACATACAAATTTAAAGAGCAATGGGGCGCGCTGCCCGCTGCGTTATATTGGCAATATTGGCTCTCGAACGGCCGCTCGTTGCCGGACCTTAGCCCGCACAATCCCAAGTATCAACGCGCCATCGAGCTTTGGCAAAAGGTGCCTCTCGGAATAACGCGGCTCCTCGGCCCGCCGATCGTCAAAAACATTCCCTGATTACTTCCGCCTAGAAACATTCAAGCTTGTGCCCACGAAATACACGAAAAGACACGAAAATCTTTTAGTCTATTGTGCGTGTTTGGCGGGCCGGAAAGTAGTCTGACTAGACAGCATTACAAGTCAAGCTTATGGTCATTCTGTTTTGGGTCTGCGCCGGATTGATCCTTTGGGTTTATGCCGGATACCCGCTCTTGCTTTGGTTGTTGAATCGTATGCGTGCGCCGCGTGTCGTGCAGACGCAAGCGATTACGCCCAAAGTCACGCTCATCGTTAGCGCCTATAATGAAGCGGAAGTTATCCGCACCAAGATCGAAAACAGTCTAGCGTTGGACTACCCCGGCGCGCTGCTCGAAGTGCTCGTCATCTCGGACTGCTCTTCGGATGATACGGACAACGTTGTGCGTGCATACGAAGGCCGGGGTGTGCGTTTGCTGCGCATGAACGAGCGCGGCGGCAAAACGCTCGGTCTGAATGCCGGCGTGCCGGCTGCACAAGGCGAGATTATTATTTTCTCCGATGCCAATGCCATGTATCATCCGCAAACCGTGCGCAAGATCGTGCGCAATTTTGCCGATCCCCACGTGGGTTGCGTGACGGGTGAATCTCGCTACAATCTCGACGGTGCCACGGACTCGACCGAGAGCGAGAACATGTATTGGCGCTATGAATTGGCGCTCAAGCAAATGGAAAGCCGGCTGGGTTCGTTGGTTGGCGGCGACGGCGCGATTTATGCGATCCGCAAGGCTCTTTATCGCCCCCTGCAAGCCGCGGACTTGAGCGACTTCGTCAATCCCATGCAGATTTCGCTGCAAGGGTATCGCAATGTCTATGAGCCGGAAGCGATCTCGTTCGAAAACGGCGCGGCCACTTTTGACCAGGAGTTTCGCCGTAAAGTGCGCATCGTCGCGCGTGCGTGGCGCGGCCTGTTGCGCGTGCGCGCGGTGTTGAATCCGTTCCGTTTCGGTTTCTTCACGCTACAAGTGCTTTCGCACAAATTGCTGCGTTGGTTAATTCCGGTGTTTCTGCTCGGTGCGTGGTGTGCAAATTTATTCTTGCTGCACTCGCCGTTCTATCTGTGCGCCGGCCTCGTGCAAACCCTCTTTTATGTTTTGGCCGGCATCGGTTTGTTGCAGTCCCAGCGCAAAGAGATCGCGCGCGTGTTTTACGTGCCGTACTATTTCTGTTTTGTGAATTACGCCTCGCTGCTCGGTATTTTGAGCTATTATCGCGGGCAATCATTCACCACCTGGCAAACCGTGCGCGAGGCGAGCAACTGATTCGAGTGAATCCCTTACCGGCTTGTTTGAACGCGGATATTGCAGAAGAAGCCACGGATTTTTAGGATTGATTGCCCGCCGCATTTGAAGCATCATGAGAAAGCACGGCAAGGCGCCGCGTTCAGCCACGGTTTGGCCGTGGCAGATCCGGGATGATCGACCGATTTCAGAAAATAAAAATCTGCGTTCGCGTTTTATGAAACAAAAGTTCATGGGCGTTTTGAAAGCAGCGCTGTTTCATCTCGGCTTCTTTCACGCGCTGCGCGTGTTCTTTCCGAACAAACGCGTCGCGATATTGCGCTATCACGCCGTGGTTGCACCGGAAAAGAATTTTTATACCAGTCTCGGGATCAGCGTTTCCGAAAGCGAATTCGAGCAACACGTGCGCTACTTCGCCCAACGCTACCACATTCTTTCTTTGGATGAAGTGATTGACGCATTACGCGCGCGCA
>JABWAN010000599.1 GCA_013361015.1 Candidatus Zhuqueibacterota bacterium
CGAGGTTTTTCGGCCAATGTTTCCGAAATCTCGAGTGGCATAACGGTTGCCTAATGCAGAGACGAAAGCAATCACGAAAACAATTAAAACATTCAACCCATAATCAAGGAGCTATTGCCATGTTAGTCAGATGGAGTCCCGCAATCCCGTCGCTGTTCTCGGAGCTCGAAAACACCTTTTTGAGTGATTGTGCGCCGCGTGAAAACGTTAGCACGTTCGTGCCGCGCGCCGAGATCATCGAGGGCAAAGAGCACTTCATCGTGCGGGCCGAATTGCCCGGCGTGAAGAAAGAGGCTGTGAAGATCACGCTCGAAAATAATTTGTTGACGTTGACCGGCGAGAAGCGTTTTGAAGATGAGAAGGCCGAAAAGACTTTTCATTTGCGCGAGACGCGCTATGGCAAATTCGAGCGCCGCTTCCGTTTGAGCGAGAACCTCGATCGCCAAAACATCAAGGCGGATTACAAAGACGGCGTGCTCGAAATCGTGCTGCCGAAGACGAAAGAAACGCAAAGCCGCGAGATCGGCATCAACCTGAACTAAACGCCGCAGATTTGGCGCAATAAAAAAGCCGGGATTGGCGGACCAATCCCGGCTTTTTACGTTTTTTATCGCGCCAAAATCACAGCGCATATTTAATGACGATGAATCCCAAAATCAGCAACACCGTGAATCCCACTGCGAACCAGTCGAAGTAACGATCAATCGTAGCTTTGATGCCGGCGCCAAATTTCCAGATCAAACCGGCGACCAAGAAAAAGCGCATGGAGCGGCCGATAATCGAGGCAACCATGAATTCCAAAAAGTTGATTTGGAACACGCCGCCCGCAATCGTAAACACTTTGTAGGGAATGGGCGTGAACGCCGCGGTGAACACCGCGAGGAAAGCATTTTCATTGTACTTTTGTGCAACGAGATTGAAGACCTCGTGCGTGAAGCCCGGCACGTGCGTGAAAAAGAAATCGCTCATCATGCTCCACAATTGCCAACCGATGAGATAACCGAGGGCGCCGCCGAATACCGAAGAGAGCGCACAAACCAGGGCATATGAAAGGCTGCGTTCCGGTCGCGACATGGCCAGCGCCATAAGCAAAGGATCGGGCGGGATCGGAAAAAAAGATGACTCTGCTACGGCCAAAACCGAAAGTGCCGGTGTGCCATAAGGCGTGTGCGCCCAGTGCAATACCCAATCATAAAGCCGCCGCACGAGATGGGGCTTCTTGTCGGTGGCGACGGCGTTGGTTTTCATAGCCGGAGGTTGCAAGATGCTCATTCCAATTATCCTCAATAAAAAAATGAATCCTAATATTTAATTAGAGAAATGTACCGAAAACCTCCCCATTTTGCAAACACGTCTTAAAAATATTGCGCACTTTGTCATTCTTCTGGAATTCACGCTGTGGCTGCCCGCGACAAGAGTTTCCGCATTGCTTGCACGGCTTCGAGGCTCGTCGTGAGGTAACGATCTTCGGAAGCAGCCGCAGCATTGCCGAAGCGCAGGCTTGGGTGCGCACTTGTGGAAGAATCGCGTTTCATCGTAGTCAATGACGCATGCACTTGCGCACAACCTGTGCGCGCGAGAATGTCCGCAAGCGTAAAAGGATTGATCCCTCCTGCCGGAAGAATTTGTATTCGCCCGGCCGCATGCCAAAGGTAGCGCGCGATATTCTCCGCGCCAGTATGGGCATTGCTCTGCTGCCCGGAGGTCATTACGCGCGTTATGCCCAAATCAATAAGTTGGTCGAGCGCCGCAATCGGCTCCGGCGTGACGTCGAACGCGCGATGAAACACGCTCTCCCGCCCTTCCGCTTGTCGCACAATTTGTTCGCAATATGCACGGTTGATGCTGCCGTCTTCGCGCAAAATGCCAAAAGCAACACCGTCCGCGCCGTTTGCCAACGCAAGCTCCACGTCGCGTTGCATCACAAGAAAATCACTTGCGCTATAGCAAAAACCCGCGGGACGCGGGCGTATCATGGCAATGATTGGAATGTGCAGTGCGCGCCGGGCTTCACGTAACAAGCCGAGCGAAGGTGTAAGTCCACCCAATGCCAACGCTGCGTTTAGCTCGACGCGATCCGCGCCGCCGGTTTGCGCAGTGAGGCAATCTTCCAGCGAAGCAGTGCAAACCTCCAGCAGCAGTTTTTTACTCGTTGCATTCATGATCGATCGCAGAGGACGACGAGAGTTATCACCTTAAAATAAATCCTTCCTTCAACGGATCATTCGGATCAATCAAAAACTCATGTCGACCCGTAATGAACGCGCGGCCTTCGACCTCGGGAATGACCGCAGCCGCGTAAGGGCCAAACGTCGTGGTTTGCGCGACTCGCGCGGTAAAAGTTGTGCCGATAATGCTCTCGATGATTATCGGCTGATTCACGCTAATCTCGCCGCGCGCGTGATGAATGGCAACACGGCCGCTTACGCCGGTTCCGGTTGGGCTGCGATCCACTTCGCCTTCCGCGAAGATGCACACATTGCGGTTGTGTGCCTGTGTGTCGTGTGCGGGCGCGATAAAAATGGTGCCGTAAAGGAAATTCAAATCTTTTTCAAAAGGATGCTCGATGGTACGGTTCTTCATAATTGCGTGCTTGATGGCCATGCCCTTCTCAATCAGCTCGCGGTAGTTTTCGGAAGTGCAGCGCAAGCCGAGTTCATCAGCTTGAACATACGCATAAAACGCGCCGCCGAACGCCAAGTCGTATCTCACTCGTCCCAAACTCGGCACCTCAACGGTCGCATCCAATTCAACCACGAATGCCGGCACATTGTGAAAGTAAACACTTTGCACGCGATCATTCGCAATGCGCGCATGGGCCGTCACCAGTCCGGCAGGCGTATCAATCTTAATCGTCGTAATCGGCGCGACTTTGGGCAACATACCAGTTTCGAGAACGACCGTAGCCACGCCGATAATGCCGTGGCCGCACATGGTGCTATAGCCTTCATTGTGTAAAAAGAGTACGCCGAAATCAGCTTCAGATGTGACCGCGGGCGTGATGATACAGCCATACATATCGACATGCCCGCGCGGCTCGAACATCAATGCCGTGCGCAGATGATCGAAATGCTCCTTCGCATAGCGCCGGCGCGCGAGTAGCGTATCCCCCGGCAATGCGGGATAGCCTGCGACGATTACGCGGAGCGGCTCGCCTTCGGTATGCGCATCGATGGTGGAGATTTTGAGGCAGTTGTTTGAAGGAGTCCAATGAGATGTGTTCAAATTTTGCAAAACGACAATTCATTCATTCATGCGCGGCTGGGCCTCCGAATGTCATTCTGGAAGAAGCTTTTCTAGTGCACGGCACGATTCACAAAACTAGCTTTTATCCAAGCACTAGAAAAGATTCCTTCTGAATGACGGTAAGAGGAGTTGTTTGATCAAACACGAATACTGTCGCTCAACCTGCAACAATCCCCAACGCGGGCCTCGCCTTCCATTGTCCGCGCGTGAAATCGGGAAAGTCAAAGGGGCGGCTCTTGTTCGCAACGGAGCGCTCGCTCAATGGAAAGACCGCGCTCAATGCTGCAGCATCGTACACATCCATATCCATCGGCAAGCCTTTGCGCAAGCACTCGACGAGGCGATAGTCTTCGATGAAATCCATACCGCCGTGGCCGAGACCTTCGCCCTTTTGATTGAGCGCTTTCCACAACGGATGATCGAACTCTTCATAATACTTCGCGGACTCCTCCTATTTGTGCGCCGGACTGCGGCCTTCGATATGCAAACGTTCGGGATGACCTTCGACCAAACCTTTTGTGCCCTGCACTTTTTTGATGCGGCTATACGGGCGCGGCAAATTCGTATCATGGCTCACCATGATCGTGCGGCCCGTTTTTGTTTTAATCAAACTGAGATTCACATCGCCGAGCACGTATTGCTCTTTGCGCTCCGGCGCGCCCTCGGGAAAAGTTTTCGCGACGTACTCTTGCAAGCCGCGCGAGTTGCTGCTCATGGAAACGAGATAATCGAACGCATCGCCACGATTGATATCCATGCACTGCGCCACCGGCCCGAGGCCGTGCGTGGGATAGAGATTCGCGTTGTGCTTCATCGAGTACGCGCGCCGCCACAGGCCTTCGCCGTTGTAATCAAACTTCACCGCGCGCAAGTCGTGCAGATAACCGCACTCCGCGTGCATGACTTTGCCGAGCATACCTTTGCGCACGAGATGAAACGTGAGCAGCTCGAAGCGGTCATAGTTGCAATTCTCCATTTGCACGCAATGCTTCTTGAACTTCTCGGCAGTTTCAACAAGCTGCCAACAATCTTCGAGCGTGTAAGCCGCGGGCACCTCCGTGGCTGCGTGCTTGCCGTTCTTCATCGCCGCAACGCAAATCGGCACGTGCCATTCCCACGGTGTGGCGTTATAAACGAGATCGAGTTCTTCATTCTCGCACATGCGGATGAAATCCGTGTTGCCGCGCGTGTACGCAGAAGGCTTG
>JABWAN010000600.1 GCA_013361015.1 Candidatus Zhuqueibacterota bacterium
CAGAATCGGTTTCGGAACTATGAAGGAATAAACCCCACTTGATTGAGCGAGGCGCGTAGACAACTCAAGAAATAAAGCATACGCATCATACTGCCCAGTCGCAGTCGTGAAATTTGAAGCAAGTGCCACTTAATTCCCAACGCCAAATCCATGCTTGGTGGATAAATAAGGTGGATTAGTGATTATCACGTCAAACCCGCTTTTCGAAAGAAACACTTCAGCAAAATTAGCCCGCCATATGAACGTCGGGAATACACCATTCTGAAAATATTTGCTGCGCAGGGTTTCAAGATCATAATCACTCAAAGGCTCTTTTTGAAAAGCCACGCGATCAAGTTCAGTTTTTGCTTTGCATTCCCTGTTACTCATCCCCTCCTCGCCGAAAAGGTTTGCTTGATAGGCTGGCGTCGACACCCTATTGTGTTCAATCAAAATTTCGGTAAGTTCAGCTTGCTTGGCCAGAATCTTTAGTTCCAGGCGACGCTTCTCTTCAAGGTGCCCTGCAACGAAATGATCGTTCTTATCCTGCTGAAGCGATTCGATAAGTTGTTTCGCTCTGGCATCCTTCGCCATCTCATCAAGCCGTACAACATGTCCGAAAAGCCGTTCCAACAAGCTGTCACCTCGCACGATGCGGAAGGAGAGGTTGGGCAAACTATCAATCTTACCGATAGCTTGAGCGAAAGATTTGCTTCGATCAATCTGATAATCCACAACCAACGATAGCCAAAGACGCAGCTCGCAAAGCCTGACTGCTTGCTCCTGTATGTCGACGCCGTAAAGACAGTTTTGGATAATCTGCTTTTTCAGTTCATAGACGTAGTTGTGTTTTTTGATCATCTCCGGTCCATTGAGTCGAAGTTCCAAACGCGAGATGGTAGCGACCATTTCATGAAGCATTCCCATTGGAAACGCACCTGAGCCAACGGCAGGGTCACACACGCGACAGTCAAGAATGGCCTGTTGCAGCAGTTTTGCTTCAGATGGTGTAAAATATTCCGTAAGCGTTTCGACTTGCACATCGTCCAACTCCTCAGCGGGCGGCATTGCCATCAGTCCGTCAATTTTTGTCCGAACCATTTCAGCCTCACCCCCATTTTTGTCGACGAGCTTCGTGACAAGATATTCTTTCAATGCTTCCTGACACATGAAATGAACAATCGGGCGAGGCGTGTAATACGAGCCGGTCAGTTTGCGCAAATCTTTATCTGGATCCTTTTCCAGCTCAAGAATTAGGCTCTCGAATATTCGCCCGAGCATGTCAGGGTTGACGGCGACCTCAAGATTGAGCGGGGTGTCCTCCATGACGGTAAAATTGTACTTCTCCAAAAGATTATCAAAGATCGCCTTGAATGTCGAATTTTTGATTCGAATTTGGTTTGACTGCCTTTCTTCGAAGAGACCACCATTAAGAAACGGCACCACACCGACTTTGCTTCTGTCTGCATCGGGATCTGAGAGGGCAGCAAAAAGCGGCGCAAGCACATCAACGTAATAATTGTGACCTTTCGGATCTACCTTCCAACACGCTTTGAATCGAGCGTACAAATAATCCTGCTTGTTGTCGAGCCAGCCTTTCTTTTGAATGAAATAAAGAAAGAGCATGCGATTCAACAAGACCTGAGCACGCTGCTTTGCCTGCTTTTTGTATAGAGATTGTGTGCCAATTTCCTCCGCGACATTGTGGAAAACCTTCGCAAACGTGGCAAAGAACTGCTTGTTGAGAGACTCAACATCGAAAGCCTTGTCACAACGACTTTGGATATCCAGAGCAGTAATCAGGCTTTTGTCGGAAAGGTCCAACATCATGATTCTCTCAAAAGCAGTGCGCAAGCGGTTTGCTTTCTGATCTTCTTGGCTGATGCTGATTCGGCGAAATACTTGCCTAATCTTATTGCCCCCTTCGATCTTCACGTTGACAAAATGCCAGTTAGTCTGATCAGCGTTAGAAAAGACAAAAACCGCGTGGGGATAATTTTGTTGTAATAATTGGGAAACAATGATGCGCTCGTGCCCCAAAGGCAAGTCGTTGGACAAAAGGCAGGTGTAAATGATTTGAAAGTCGTGGCGTATGTCGTCACAGACCCCAGCGCGGGCGAGCACCATTGGCGTATCGACTAACTTCTTATCTATAAGCTCTAGTGCTTTGGTGCTGTGCCAGTTGCGATAGGGAAGCGGCGATTTGGAATCTTTGTATCCTAGCGCACGGCATAATTTTCTCAGATCTTCTTCCCCACGCAGACCCACAAGCAGCTTCCTCACAAGCTCTTCACGGTTTTCCGTCCGAGACATGTTGCATCATTCTCATGACTCAGTCCTGACGAGAGATGCGCGTTCGCCCCTGAACTGCGGCAAAGCCCCGTTGGCTGAAATGGCAAGATTGGCGCTTCTTCCCTGAAGCGGCGAGAATGGTTAGGTTTTGTAATGGAATAAATACAACCGGGATAGAGGGAGTGCAGAAGAAAAACGCGGAAACACTGTGAGGTTGATTCTATCAGGAAGGGGAAGGCATGGTCATTGTTTAAAAAGCTCTGAGTGGGAACCGGTTCTTTCCAAAACGAGCGCATCTTCAGTCGCTTTGTAAATCAGAACCCAATCGGATTCAATGTGGCAATCCCGAAATCCTTTCCAATTGCCGGAGAGAGGGTGATCTCGATAGCGCGGATCCAGCTTTTTTTTGCCAGCCAATCTGTCGATGACGAGTTTGAGTTTTTCAACATCTTTGTTTTGATTCTGAACTCTTTTGTAGTCCCGCTTGAATTGGTTGGTGTAGATGATTCTCATTTGTTCAGCTCGTCAAAGAGTTCGTCCACACTTCCAACTTCACTGAGTTCTTCGCCCGCTTCAGATTTACGCAGCGTTTCCGCCGTAAGCTCGTTGGGGACCTCAGGGAGGCGCAACTCAAAAGGAATGCCCCGGTAAAGCGCAACCTGAGTGAGATAAATCGAGATGGCTTCAGACATGGAGATATTCAATTGATCGAAAATCTTTTGCGCTTCGGTCTTCACTTTGGAATCGATACGAGCTTGGATTGTTGCTGTTCTTGCCATTTTCTTATCCATTGATTTGGAAAGTCGCAGTTCAACTTCACAACAGGAATATAGAAAAGCCTCTCCCAAAATCAACGAGGCTTTTTAAACTTTTCAATGGCTCACTCCCCGGCCAACACCGGCCTCCCGGCCAGCGCTTGCGCGAGCAAGCCGAAACAAACTGCGGCGTAAACGACGGCGAAAAGCGCGGTAACGAGCGTGGCGTGCGCGCTGAGGAATTTTATGCGCTCGCGGTATTTGAAGAGCAGCCAGCCCACGAGCGGAATGATTTGCAGCGCGTGCAATCCGAGCGCATGTGCGATGCGCAAGTCGCCGCCAACGGTGCTCCAATTGACGATTGGCAAGCCGGGGCCGCCATCGGCCACGCCCACGCTGTGCGCCATGCGGTTGATCATCAATTGGCCTTGCAGCGCGAACACGAGAAAGAGCAAGAAGCCCAAACGAATGCCCCACAAGTATGCGTTGGGCAGCGCCGGTCGTTTCACGAAGAACAAACCCGCGGCCCACGCATCGAGCACGAGATTGGCGTAAATCATCACGCCCATCATGGAGAATACCACCGCGTCGTAGGTCGTCGTGAAATTAAAATGCGAAGACACGCCGCGGCCAGCTTGGCTGTAGAGCAACACCATCTCAATAAACATCAACACCGTCACGCCGATACTGATGACTTCGAATGCACGCCGGCTCGCGCGCACGTAGTGGAGAAACCACGCGAGCGTCCATACATAAGCCGCAACGGAAAGGCAAAACTTCATGGGCTTGATCCACGTGTTCACGCCCGTGACGGTGCGCTGATCAACAAACGAAGCGAAGAGCGCAAAGAGAAAGCCGGCAAGCATGAGCCAACCGAAGGCCGTGAGCCAGGGATTGCGGCGATAGAGTTCAACTAGAAAGGCGCGCATTTTATTCTCCCAATACGAATTGCTTTTTCAACGCCGCGCGCAGAGCAAAATAGAGCAACAGTCCAATCGGGCCGAAGAGAAAGGTGAGCACTAGGCAGGGAATGACGAGCCAGTGACTGAGGCCGAGGCGTTGCGCGTCGCGCACTTCCCAACTGCCAATGAAGAGATCGAACGCGAGATAGTGAATCCAACCGGCGACCACCATCGCGGGATTGGCAAAGAGCTGTTGCACTTGCGCGAGCGAGCCGAAGCCGCCTTCGGTTTTGCCAAATTCGGTGAGTATGAGAAAGAGATACACGAGTCCCAACAGTGCCGGAATGATGACGGCCGTGACGAGGCGCGCGGTCCACTTCCATCGCGGTAAAGCCACGAGCAGCAGCCAACCGGGCAAGATTGCAGTATTGCAAATGGAGAATAGAGTTTCGTTTGACATGCTGCCTCCTCAGTTTGTGACGATGACGCTTCGTGATTTTACTTTAGGGCTTTCACTCTTT
>JABWAN010000601.1 GCA_013361015.1 Candidatus Zhuqueibacterota bacterium
CGCGGATTTTTCCGATGAGAGCGATTGCGCTTGCCCGGGCAAGGCAGAGAGCGTGAAGATTAAGAAGGGCAAAATCAAACTTGGGCGCTTTCTCATGCACAACAAAGAAGCTGTGTGCCGGGAAAGCGCCCGAGCCAAAAATTTCAAAAAAATGCTGTGCATGGGTGCTCCGTGAAATAAATTCCATCAACCTCGCGGAATTGATTTCCATCCTTCGGCGCACCCTCCGTTCCTGTGCTTAAGGAAAACTATACCGTTCACTTCATCAAAGTGCGGCTTTGCTCGCGCATGAATTGCTGTACGTAATAAGGCCCGCAACCGCCTTTGCCGCTGCCGCCCGAACCCTTCCACCCGCAGAAGGAATTCACGCCCGGCCATGCGCCGGTCGTCGCACCCGTGCGACGATTCGCGTAGGTCACGCCCGCCTCGATGTGCTCGAAGAAATATTGAATCTCTTTTTTCTTGCCGGAAAAAATGCAGGCAGTCAAACCATACTCCGCTTTGTTGCTGAGTTGAATTGCCTCTGCGAGCGAGCGCACTTGCCCAACCGTCAAGATCGGCAGAAACAATTCTTCATAAAAGAGCGGGTGATCGAGCGGCAAGCCGTCGATGATCGTGGGTTGAACGAAATAGCCGTGCGCATATTCGCCCTCGCGCAAGGCATTGCCGCCGGCGACGATTTTCCCGCCGCCTTTTTGGGCTTCCTCAACTGTCGCAAGAAATTTGTCGCGCGCGCGTTGATGAATCACCGGGCCCATATAAACGTCACGCTGCGACGGATCGCCGATTGTGATCTTCGCCGTCTTTTCCAACAACAACTTCATGAACTCCTCTTTGACTTTCTCGTGCACATACACGCGCGAGCAGGCGCTGCATTTTTGCCCCTGCAAGCCGAACGCGGAACGCATGACGCCCTCCGCGGCCATCTCCAAATCAGCGCTCGGCATTACGATCGCCGGATTCTTGCCGCCCATTTCCACGAGCACGGGCCGGATGAAATCCTTGCTGAAGTTGTGAAAGAGCTGCATGCCCACGCTTTTGGAACCCGTGAATACGATCCCGTCGAGATCGGGGTGCTCGATAAGCTTGCTGCCAATCGCACGATCGCCGGCAATGAAATTGAACACGCCCTCGGGCAAGCCCGCGGCGCGATAAATCTCCGCGAGCATGTAACCGGTCCACAACGTCTCGCGTGAAGGTTTGAAAATCACCGTGTTGCCGCCGAGCAACGCGCCCGCGCTCATGCCTGCTGACAAGGCGAGAGGAAAATTAAACGGCGCGATCACGGCCCACACGCCGTACGGCCGCAACACCGAGCGCGTGCGCTCATTGGGCGAGAGCCTTCCCAGCGGTTGCGAGAAACCTTTTGCGGAGACCAGTTGCTCCGCATAGTAGTCGATGAGATCTGCGGACTCTTCCGCATCGCCCATGGCCTCGAAACGGCTCTTGCCTGCTTCCAAACTCATGATCGCGCCCAATACATACTTGGATTCGCGAATGAGTTTAGCCGCACGCCGCATGAGCTTCGCGCGTTTGCGATAGTTCATATTGCCCCACGCCGGGAACGCTTGCTTGGCTGCTGCCACCGCACTTTGCATTTCCTCGACTGTGGCTTGATGAAAATTTGCGAGATTCAGGCGCACATCGATCGGGCTGTGCGTTGCGATGGGCGCGCCGCTGCCCGCCACTTCTTGATTATTGATCACGTGCGGATAGGTTTTGCCGAAACTCGCTTTGACTTTTTCGAGCGCTCGGTCGAAGTCGCGATGGAACTTCTCCAAATTCGCGCCCATGGTGGAGTAAGTTACTTTGAACTGCTTCTTTGAAGCCATACCACTGCTCCTCTCTCAGATGAATTTGCGTTGTGTGTGCATGCAAAAATGCCGGTTTTTGAAATCACTTTCAAATGCGCATCAGCCCATCAAGGCTGAACGCTCAAACGACCGGCCACAAATTGGCGCAGAATATCGGCAATAAAATGCTCGGAAGAAACGCCCTGAGCGCTGGCTCTTTGCTGAATCTCCGCAAAATCTTCCGGCGGCAATTTGAGGCTAATGATCCTATTTGAAGCCATGGCAGCAGCAGCGTACGCCTGATATCGCTTAATCTCTTCTGCAACGTTAGAGACGGATTGCCATTCGCCTTTTTCAACAGAATCGAGTATATCTTGCTCGTCTGGAGCAATTGTGTTGGGCATCATGATGAACCTCGCAAATACTTTTTGGTGATTTTTCGGCTGGGAATAATTGTCTTCAGAAGTATTTCATCTTCAGTTTCGACGAATGGTACAAGCCAAGCATAGTCATTGATCTTGACCACAAAGATGCGCTGGCCTTTGTACTTTTGTTGTTTGGGATGGTCATAGACATCCAGGACCCCACCTTGTTCTATCTGCCGCACTACCTCCTCGAATGAAATTCCTCGCTCGACTACGAGTCGTGCATTCTTTGCTTCATCCCACTTGAAGCTTTTAATGTTTGGAATTGTTTGCATATAAGGATAACAGTTTTCCCGTAACGCCCGCTTCAGAAAACTAGCTTGAAGTGGAGTGATAGATTACTGGGATCCATCACTCCACAACTCCAACACTCCAAATTTTCTTTACCTCACTTCCGCGGACGAGCCTTCCACCTTCTGTGGTGGCACGGCGCGACCGCCGAGATATTTCGCGAGAAACTCTTCCGCGCGGCCGTAAAAGTCCAAACGGTTTTCCGGACGCGCGAAGCCGTGGCCTTCATCGGTATAGACCACGTATGTGACCGGCAGATTTTTCGCGCGCATGGCCGCAACGATTTGATCGCTCTCCGCCTGCTTCACGCGCGGATCGTTCGCGCCTTGCGCAATTAACAACGGCCTTTTGATTTGATCGACTTTGAACAAGGGCGAACGCGCTTTGAGAAATTCTTCTTCGGTTTCCACTTTGCCGAGGCGCTTGTCAAAAACGGATTTGATCGGAATCCAATACGGCGGAATCGACTTGATCAGCGTGATCAAATTCGAGGGCCCGACGATATCGACGCCGCAGGCAAATTCTTCCGGCGTGAAAGTGAGACCCACGAGCGTGGCATAACCGCCGTAACTGCCGCCATAGATCGCAACCTTTTTCGCATCTGCATAGCCTTGCTTGATCGCCCAGTTTTTGCCGTCAAGCAAATCGTCGTGCATCTTGCCGGCCCACTCGCGATCACCGGCATTGAGATAGGCTTTACCGTAGCCGGTCGAGCCGCGAAAATTGATTTGCAACACTGCATATCCGCGATTCGCCAGCCATTGCGCTTCGTTATCCAAGCCCCACACATCACGGCTCCACGGCCCGCCGTGCACGTTGAGCACGAGCGGCAAATTTTTCGCAGGCACGCCCACGGGCAAAGTGAGATAGCCGTAGATGGTCATGCCATCGCGCGCTTTGTAGGAAATCGGCTGACAGCGCGCGAGTTGAAATTTTTCCAATGCGGGACGGTTCGTGAACAACAAAGTCGCTTGCTTCGTGGCGCGATCAAATTTATAAAAGCTCAACGGGCTATTGTCCATGTCATACGCCACAATCCAGTTTTTGTCTTCTAAATCGCGGCTTACGACATTGAAGTCGCCCTCGCGCACTTTTTTGATGCTCTCGACATCAGCTTGGAGAGATTTGTCAACAAGCGTCCATTCGCTGCGCGCACGCACGAATTGCACGGCTTCCAGCCTGTGCGTTTTCGGATGCGCCATAATGCCGCCGACGTCATATTGCTGATCTTCTGCGAGCACCGTGCTTGTGCCGCTGGCTAGATCGATCTGCAGCAAACGCGCGGCATTCGCGTCCACGCTGGAGATCACGAACACTCCTTTGTTGTCCGGCGTAAAACCCACGACGCCGCCGAAAGTTTCGTCCGCGCTCCATTTTTGAAAAGTGCGCCACGCCGACTTGGCGTCCTCGCGAATGCGAATTTCATTGCCGCCGTCGGGCAGATAAACTTGCGCCACGCGCACCTGCATGTGGTTGTCAACGTTCCAACCTGCCACGTCGCCGGGATTTTCCGTGTCCAATTCCAGCGCGCCGTTTTTCAAATTAACGCGATAAACGTCATGCAGCCGGCGGTCGCGCACATTCAAAGCCACCAGCATTTGGTCGGGATAGTTCGGATCCGCGGCGACCGGTTGCGCTTGCACGCCTTGAAACGGCGTGAGGTCACGCGTGTTTTTGGTTTTGAGATTGGTTTGATAAAGATGCCAATTCTCATCGCCGTCTTGATCTTGAATATAGAACACGTGCTCGCTGTCATATTGAAATCCGAAAAAGCGAATGCCGCGCTTCTTGTCCGCGGTGATCACTTGATCGTCGTCTTGCCCGAGCGTGCGCACCCAAACATTGAGCACGCCATTGTGCGGCGCAAGATAGCCGAGCATTTTACCGTCCGGTGAAATTTGCGGGTTCGTCTTTTCGGGATTGCCAAACAGAACGTC
>JABWAN010000602.1 GCA_013361015.1 Candidatus Zhuqueibacterota bacterium
AGAGATGATAACTGCCGGGGTCGTCAAAATTCACCGTGCGCTTCACGAAGCGCAAGCCGAGCATCTTTGTGTAAAAATCCACTGTGCGTTGAGCCTCGGAGCACACGAGGGTGATGTGATGTAGTCCAAGTATACTCATTGAAGTCGATCCTTTCAGTTAAACCTTAGGGCGCGTCATCTCAAACACGCGGCCGAGCGTGGTATACTCTTCGCCGCCGAGGCGCATGATCGGTTGCAGCGCAACAGCATCAACCAACCCGTTCAGCCGCAGCAAATCTGCACGAACATGATAGCGCATAATTCTGCCGAGAACCAGCGTTGCCGCCGTACCTGTAACGGGAATAATCTGTGAAACTCGCGCTTCCATAGCCACCGGCGCGTTTGCGACGCGTGGCGGTTTGACTTCCAATGAAGGCGCAGTTTCCAGTTTCGCCAGCTCGAATTCATTGGCGCCGTACTCCCAATCTCCCGAAGTCAGATTCATCGCCTCCGCCAAAGCCTCATTCACGAGCTGAAGCACGAATTCGCCGGTCTCTTGCACATTGCGTAAAGTGTCTTTGTTTTGTCCTTTGCGTTGTCCAATTGAAATCATCACGACCGGCGGATTGCTCGCAACGGCATTGAAGAATGAGAACGGTGCGAGGTTCGGTTTCCCGCCGGCGCTGAGAGTTGACACCCATGCGATGGGGCGCGGCGCGACAATGCTGAGCAGCAAACGGCCGGCATCACGCATGGGCATATCATTCGGTGCGAGCGTCAACATTTTTGCGGCGTTTGAATTCGTATTTGAAAACATAGCAAGAATCGGGTTGAGAACAGCGTGCTCCGGCCCTATATTATCAGCCAGCAAACCAACAAAACCCATTGCAGCAGCAATTCAAACCAAGAAGGAGTTCTCATGCATTCGTATCGTGTCATTGCCATTCCCAAAGAAATCGCGCAACGTGCTCGCACGACGATGAAATCGCCGCAATACGGCCATCCGGCGCACGCGGAGGTTGCAAAGGGCTACGGACCTTGTCGTTCCTGTTTGCAAACATTTCACACCGGCGAAGAGCACCGCGTTTTATTCACCTATAATCCCTTCGAAGGCTTGGCAGACTATCCTGCACCCGGACCGATTTTTATTCACAAAGAAGAATGTCCGGAGTATGCAAGCCCCGGCTTTCCCAGCAAGCTGCGCGAGCTGCCATTGATGCTCGAAGCATTCGGGCCGGGGCGCGAACTGCTCAAACACGAGCGCGCCGACAAAGACAACATTGATGCGACCATCACGCGCTTGCTCGCAAATCCCGCGGCAGAATACCTGCACGTGCGGAATGCCGAAGCCGGATGCTACATCGCACGCATTGAGCGCGTGTAATGGCGCGCAATCGCCGCACGCCGGCGCTTCAATGTGAGAGTACAGCCTTGATCAAGCGCTATTGAATCCGATGCGCGCGTGACTATCGTCGCAAAACGGCTTGTTGCGCGAAGCGCCGCAGCGGCAAAGATAGGCTTCGTTGCCGCGAAAAACCATTTCGCCATTCGCATTGAAGATCGCCACTTCACCTTCGAGTTTGAGCGGCGCATTCTCCAAGGGCGTAAGGTTCAAACCCTGTGATTGAACGGCGCGTTCCTGGACTGCCGCAACTTCGTGGGTCCAAGTTGCGGCGTCTTGAAAATGAATCTGCAGATGGCGAGCGTCGCAATACGGCTTGTTTTGCGAAGCGCCACAGCGGCAGAGTGCGACGCGAGTGTCTTGCGCGTGCACGCTCCCCTCCGGCGAAACGAGGCGAATATCGCCGCGCACGTAATGCGGACCATTGGGCGTAGTGCGAATTATATTTGCATCCGGAACCGCTTCGGCTGCGCCGTCCTTGCGCACGAAGTGCAGCGCACCCGTGGGGCAACGCTCCACGATCGCAGCAACTTCATTCGCAGTCGCGTTATCCGGTTGCACCCAGCGTCGTTCCTTGAAATTGAAGACCGCAGGCAAACCCCGCACACATTCCGCCGCATGAAGACAGCGCTTGCCATCGTAATGGACAATGATCGCAGCGCCCTCGTACTTGTGAATTTTTTCTGCCATCTCTTGCTCTTCGTCGCTAAAGCAATGCTGATTTCCAGCTTGCATGCGTTCGTTTGAAATTGCACCTCTGCATGAGATGCCGCAGGATTCGTGCGTAAAATAGAGCGGGAAGGACAAGAGCGCACTCTTGCCTTCCACGCCAATGGCATTTACTGTTTCGGAACCACGGATTTTGCTGCAATCGTCAGGTTGATATCGACTTTTTCACCGACAACGAGGCTGCCGTTATCGAGTTTGTTGTCCCATTTGACGCCGTAATCGAAACGATTAATCGCAGTTGCGGCTTCGATGCCGAGGCGAGTGTTGCCTTGCTGATCTTTAACCGTGCCGAGAATGGTGAAGGGCAATTCGATTTGCTTGGTCACACCGCGAATTTTTAGATCGCCGATTGCGACAAGATTATTGCCGCGCTTTTCGATCTTTTTGCTCACGAATGTGATCGTTGAATCCGTTTCGACGTCGAAGAAATCCGCGCTGCGCAAATGGCCGTCTCGCCTTTCGCTGTCGGTGTCAATGCTCGCAGTTTTAATCTCGACCGAGACGGAAGATTTGGTGATGTCTTGCTCGTCATAAATGATGGTGCCCGAGAATTTCGTGAAACCACCACTGACTTTGGCCACGACCATGTGGCGCACGGTGAAGTTGATGTTGGAATGGGACACGTCGATCTCGTACTTTTGACCGGCGTGGCCATTTGCTATGAACAACCCGAGCACCAACGTCGTCAGAATTGCTTTGGTGAAACGCATACAACCTCCTTATGAATTTTAGAACATTTCTCACGCCCCTGCACAGGGGGCGCGAGGCGGTAACAGAAATCAAGCGGCTTGTTGCCGCATTTCTTTTTGAACAGACTTGCCCAGCTTTTTCAGCAGTTCCGTCAGTGCGCGCTTTTCCTTCGTGGAGAGTGCGCGCGTTGCGAGGCGGATCTTCTCCGCATGAGTCGGGAAAATCTCGGCAATGAGCTTTCCGCCCGAGTCGGTCAAGTGAATGCGATAAGTGCGGCGGTCGTCCGCCTCCATCACGCGCCGCACCAAACCTTTTTCTTCAAGGCGATCAACCACACCCGTCACATTGGCCCCGCTCATGAGCAGCTTCTCGGCGATTTCGCACATTTTCAATGGCCCGAGGTGCGCCAACGCCTCTAACACGCCGAACTGCGGCGGCGTGACCTCATATCCCTTAATGCGCACGGCTTCGCTTTGCGCGAAGGAGTCATAGCAGCGCGCGAGCACGACCCATAGTTTCAGCGCCGACTTTTGTTCGGCGCTATACCGTTCACGGTCGAGTAGGGCGCACTTGTTCAAATGGACACTCATATTCTTCAAGCTCAAGATAGTCATAAACAAAATACTTTATATTTAAAGTATTCACAATTTAAAAATCTCGCTGTCAAAGGCAAGGATTTTTTTGGGAAAGATCGCGCGGCAACGGGCACAAACTCCGTTCGGAGGGTTACAGTCCCACCGTAAGCATCGCGGACGTTTCGTTGCGATTCAGCGCAGGTTTGTGTGCTGCGCCGCCGCTCAACGTGCCACAGCCGAGTCCCCCAAGCGCGCAAAGCTGCTTTCGTTGAAGTCGCTGTGCAGCAGCTCGCCCTCGCGGGAAAAGACGAAGCGCATGATAAACGGCATGGGACGCTCGGAAGCGCCGAGCGTATTGAGGAGAGCCTGATCAAAAGTGAATTGCAGGTCCGTCAGCTCGACGATGTGATATTCCCCGTGTGTGGTCGAGCGAATCCAAGGATGGCGGGCGAAGGTGAGATACCATTGCAGTTCTTTCGTCGCAATCGCGCGCGCGACGTAAGCGTCAGAGGCGTTTTCGAATTTTTCGAAGTGCAGCGGCTCTTCCTCCCACACCGAAAAAAATGCCTGGTAGATCGCTGCCTCCGTTTGCGCCAAAGCTTTCCACCGGAAAACGCTCAGCGGCTGCGGCAACACCGAAATTTTGACCGGCTTTATGCCGCTGCTCGCCAAAGCTTGTTGCGTACGCGCATGTGCCATACGGGAGCAAACCATCTCGGTGGCGAGGTATACCGCCACGAAAATCGCGGCGCAGAGCACAAGCAGCTTGCGCCGTTTGCGCGCAAGCCTGCCCAAAGCCAGCATCACGCCGAGCGGAATCGTGAAAAACGGATCGACGATAAACATCCAATCCAGCGCGAAGCGCGTTTCGGAAAACGGCAGAAGCAAGCGCGTGCCGTAGGAAGTAATCACATCAAAGGAGATGTGAATCAGAATGCCGGCGAGAGCGACGAGATAAAAACGAAGCAGCGTTTTCATTTCGTCGCGTGCTTCTTCAGAGTTGCTGTTGTGCGTGGACTGTGGCAGGGCGCGAAAGAAGTTGAAAGAATTCTGCAGGGTCGATACTGCATT
>JABWAN010000603.1 GCA_013361015.1 Candidatus Zhuqueibacterota bacterium
CTTGCGATTGCGAGGGTGTTGCGGATCGTGCTCATAATGCACAAACCGCTCATGCTCGCGATCAAACTTGTTGAGCCAGCGCTCCGTGCCGATCCAAAGCGTGCCGGAGCGATCTTCGTAAAGCGAGGAGACCCAATAGCCGTGCAGACTCGTCGAGTCATTGGGATCGTAGATGAAGCGCGTGAAATGCTCTTTCTTGCGGTCAAATCTGTTGAGGCCATAACTTGTGCCGACCCAAAGCGTGCCTGTGTGGTCTTCATAGATGGCGACAACGCCGCCGTTGCTCAAGCTGTGCGGATTATTCGGGTCGTGAGTGAAGCGGGTGAAGCTTTCAGTCTCAGGTTCAAAGCGATTGAGGCAGGCAGCATTTCCATCGCCCGCCCACAGCGTGCCGGTGTGATCTTCGTAAATCGCCCGAACCACGTTCGTCGCGATTGAAGTCGAATCGAACACATCTTCTTGATACGCCGTGAATTTGTAGCCGTCGAATTTATTCACGCCTGCCTGCGTGCCGAACCACATGAAGCCTTGCTTATCTTGGAGGATGCAATACACCGTGCTTTGCGAGAGGCCGTGTTCGAGGCCGAGGCGTTCGAATTTGATAGGCGGATTTTGGGCGTGAAGCGGGGAAGTTTCAAAGGGGAAGAGTAAAAGGCTGAGGCCGAAGCAAATAGCGGCGTGGTTCATGTTTCGCGCTTGCATGGGTTGGAGGTTGAATGCATCCGCAATATCCGCTCAAAGCTCGCTCTCATCAATTTCGGCGAGCTTCATCAGATGTTTGAGCAAACCGGTTTTCAATGATTGATTGCCATGAATGGGAACGGAGATTCGAGCCGGATTGCCAGGCTTGGCATAAACATGATGGCTTCCACTAATGCGTTTCAATTGCCAGCCGTTCTTCTCAAGCAGGCGAACGAAATCTTTTCCTGAAACGCTCTTCAAAACGCGATCTCCACGATCTTGTCTTTGTCCGTAAAGGCGTACTCTTCAATATCAACAGACAAGCAGGCCTCCACGGCGTCATAGATATTGCTTAAAAGCTCTTCAAAGGTTTCGCCCTGTGTGGCGCAACCTGGTATCGCGGGAACCTCCGCCCAGTAGCCGCCTTCTTCCGCTTGATGAATAATGACTTTGAGTTTCATAGTTTTTTTACTCCTTATTTTGTCTCGCGGAAAATTCAGCACGAGGTCACATCAGGCTTTCCCCGAGCGTTATTTTGCGCACGAGAATATGAAATAAGCAGGCAAGAGACAACAGAAATTTCCGTCACGCCACCCTGACGACTACGATCGTCAAATCATCATGATGCGTGGCAGTGCCAACAAAGCGCTGTACTTCCTGCAATAGTGCGAGAATGATTTGCGCCGCGGGCATGTGCAGCGGCAAAGCGCGCAGCGTGCGCTCCAGTCGCGAATAATCGAATAGCTCTTCCTTCTCGTTCATGGCCTCGGGCAAGCCGTCGGTATAGAACACGAGCACGTCGCCGGACTGCAAGGGCAAAGACATTTCTTCGTATTGGACGTTCTGCAAAATACCGAGCGGATAATGCTTGCCCTCGGTGTTGAGATATGTAATCTCCTGGCCACGGCGCAACAAGGGCCGCGTCAAACCGGCGTTGGCAAAACGTAGTGTCTTTGTGGGGAGATCAATCATGCCGAACAGCATGGCGATGAACGCGTTGGCCGGCGTTTTCGAATACATGACGCGATTGAGGTTTTGCATCAACGCCGCGGGCGCGTGGCTGTGTTCGATCTCCGCACTGATGACGCCGCTGGTCAACACCGCGGTCATCGCGCCCTTCATGGCTTTGTCGCTTACGTCCACCAACACCACGCCGAATTTATTTTTTTGTGCGTCGAGCAAAAAATAATCGAAGAAATCGCCGCCCACGGCTTCTGCGGGCTGGCATATGCCGGCAATATCAAAGCCCGCGAGATTCGGCGCGCTGGTGGGCATGAGTCCCATTTGCATATCGTGCGCCGCTTTCAACTCGTTCACGATTCGCGCTTTCTCCAACCTCGCATTGAGCTTGCGGCGATAGCCGCTATAGACGAGCGTGCCGACAACCAACGCAAAGAGCGTGAGAAACCACCACGTCTTCCAAAACGGCGGCGTGACGATGATCCTGATCGCAACGCCCGTTTCATTCCACACGCCGTCGTGATTCGAGCCTTTGACGCGAAAAAGATATTCGCCGCCGTCGAGGTTGGTGTAGCTCGCGTAACGCCGGGTGCCGCAATAGATCCAATCTTCGTCGAAACCTTCGAGCTTGTAGGCGTATTGATTCTTGGCCGGATTGCTATAATCGAGCGCCGCAAAGACGAATGAAAAAAAATTGTCGCGATAAGACAGTTTGATCTCCTCGGCCTCGGAAACCGCGCTTTCCAGCGGCATGAGCTTGTCAAATTTTTCGAACGCGGTCAGCGCAATCGGCGGCGCGTAAGGATTGTCGCGCACCTGCTCCGGATAGAAGCGATTGAAGCCGTTAATGCCGCCGAAGAACATTTCACCCGTGCGGCTTTTGCAATATGCACCTTGATTGAACTCATTGCTCTGCAAGCCGTCGTCGACGTCGTAATTGCGAAAGCTGCGCGTGACCGGGTCGAATTTCGACAGGCCGTTGTTCGTGCTCAACCACAGCTTGCCGTCTGCATCGCAAAGAATGCCGTAAATGACGTCGTTGGGCAAGCCGTCCTTTTCAGTGAAACAAGTAAACGCTCCGCGTTCACGATCAAAACGATTGAGGCCGCCGCCCCACGTGCCGATCCAAAGCATACCGCTGTTGCTATCCGGGTCGTTGCAAAACGAAAAGACGCGATTACTGCTCAAGCTCGTCGTGTTGTTTGGATCATGCTGGTAGCGCGTGAAGCGCGCGGCCGCGCCCTCCATTGAGAATGCCGCTTCATTCAGAGTGAGTCGATTTAATCCGAAATCCGTTCCAATCCACAGCGTGCGACTGTCGCCGCTGCCCGGCTCGACGTGCAGTGCAAAAATGCGATTGTGACTGAGACTCTGCGGATCATTGGGGTCGTGTTGATAGCGCTGCACGCGTCCGGTTTGCGGATCGAGGCGATTGAGACCCGCGCTGCCCGTGCCGATCCACAGAAATGATTTGCCGGCGTGAGGCGTTTCCACAATCGCGCTGATGCCGTCTCCGCTCAGAGTATTCGGATCGTCGGGATCGTGCAAGTAGTGGCGAAAGCGTTTCTTGTCCGCTGCAAGGCGATTCAAGCCGATGGCGGTGCCGATCCACAATGCGCCGGAGTGATCTTGGCAAAGCGCAGCGACGCCGTCGTTGCTCAAGCTGTTGGGATTCGCGGGATCGTGGCGATATGCAATGAAGCGCTCGCGCCCGGCATCAAACTCATACAGCCCGCCGCCGCCGGTGCCGACCCAAAGCGTGCGCTTGTCGCCGTTGCGCGCTTCGAGCAGCGTCATTACCATATTGTGCCCAAGGCTGTGCGGATCGATGGCATCATGGCGCATGTGTGCAAACTTTCGTCGCGCTGGACTGAACTTGTTCAAACCGCCGCCGTACGTGCCGATCCACAATGTGCCGGAGCGGTCTTCATGAACGGACCAAACGTCATTGTTGCTCAAGCTGCCGGGTTTCTTTTCATCGTGTTGATGATGCACAAAACGCCGCTGCAGCATGTCGAATTGTTCGAGGCCGCCGCTCGTGCCGATCCACAACGTGGCAGCGCTGTCGCGTCGCGAGAACGCGAGCGGGCGCACGACGTTATGTCGCAAGCTCGCGGGATCTTTCGGATTATGGCGATAATGTTCGAACTGTTGCGTGCGCGGATCAAATCGTTTGAGGCCGCCGCCGAATGTGCCGAGCCACAGCGCGCCGCTTGCTTCTTCAACAATGGAGAGAATGCGATTGTTGCTCGCGCGCTGCGAGTTTGGGGAATCATCTTTGAAATGAATGAAGCGTGCTTGCGGCGGTTGCGGATTTAGTACGAGCTTGTCGAGACCGCTCAGTGTTCCAACCCATAGAACGGTGCTATCGGCGCATCGCGAAACGTGCAGTGCGCGCACCGCATTGTCACTCAAGCTCGCAGCGTCATTGGGGTCGTGCTGATAACGAAGAAATCTTTTCCGCGCGGCCTCGAAACGATGCAAGCCGCCGGTAGTGCCCACCCACAGCGTGGCAATGCTGTCCTGGCGCGTTTCACAAATGGCGTTGATGGTATTGTGGCTCAGGCTGTGGGGATTGTTCGGATCGTGCACATAGCGGGTGAATTTTTCGCTGCGACGGTCGAAGCTATTCAGGCCGCCGCGCGTGCCGATCCACAGCACGCCCGCCTCGTCTTCGAAAAGGGCTTGAATCGAATTGTCGGAAAGGGAGTGGGGATTTTGAAAATCGTGTTTGTAGACCGTGAACCCGTAGCCGTCATACTTGTTGAGGCCGTCCATCGTTCCGAACCACATGAAG
>JABWAN010000604.1 GCA_013361015.1 Candidatus Zhuqueibacterota bacterium
GTGCAAACACGAGGAAGCACAGCTCAGAACAATCAAGTATGCGACATCGTGTCGCACCCAAACACAAGCATCGGCGGCAAGAAAACAGAGAGCCACGTCCGATCGAAGGAGAAGCTCTCAAACACCACCAAACGGAATTCATGCCCCTGTTTTCATGTCCGCATGCGCGTTCGGCGGCGTACATCTACAGATTTAGTCCCCGCATTGAGGCTTCAGAGTAGCGCGTGCCGGCGGCAATGTCGGGAGGCATGACTTCTTCGAGTGATGCGATTTCGGTTATTGACAGCTCTGCCTCAAGAGCGGCAACATTCTCTTCTAGATGCTTGCGCCGCGTCGTTCCGGGGATGGGAACGATGTCGTCTCCCTTCGCCAGCACCCATGCGAGCGCAATCTGGCTTGGGGCGATCCCTTTGCTATTGGCGATAGTAGTCACGCGCGCCACCAGCTCCAGGTTCTTTTGGAAGTTCTCTCCTTGAAAGCGCGGTACTTGACGTCGAAAATCATCGGGAGCCAAATCGTCGAAGCGCTTGATTTGACCGGTCAAGAAGCCCCGCCCCAGCGGACTGTAAGCCACAAAGCCGATGCCCAACTCGCGGAGAGTCGGCAGGATTTCAGATTCGATGTCGCGGCTCCACAGTGAATACTCGGTTTGAAGAGCGCTGATGGGATGGACTCGGTGAGCGCGGCGGATGGTGTGTGCGCCCGCTTCGGATAGCCCGAGATAACGGACCTTGCCCGCTTGCACCAATTCAGCCATCGCGCCGACCGTATCTTCAATCGGCACATGCGGGTCTACTCGGTGCTGAAAGTAGAGGTCAATGTGCTCTACCCCTAAGCGTTGCAGTGAAGCCTCACACGCCGCGCGCACGTAGTCGGGTCGTCCATTGATGCCCAAATACTTTCCTTGTTCGTTGCGCTGGACACCGAACTTGGTGGCGATGATGACCTCATCGCGCCTGTCGTGCAGAACTTTACCAAGCAGCCGCTCGTTGGTGAATGGACCGTACATATCCGCGGTGTCGAAAAAGTTGATTCCCAAGTCGAGAGCATGCTGGAGGCTTGCGATTGATTCGTTCTCATCCGCCGTTCCGTAGAATTCGGACATGCCCATACAACCCAGGCCCAGCCTGGAAACCTGCAACCCCTGTTGTCCCAATTTGCGTTGTCTCATAAAGTTTATCTCTTCGTTGAATGTTGGTTTGAGATTAGAGCCATACGGATTGAAGAGCGAGAGCTTTGTGATGTTTCGTGTGCCTCAAATCCACGACACCCCCGATTACAGGATAGTCCGATCGGGTAGGTCACGGGGCTTGCGCCCCGATCGCCCCCTCAGAACCGTACGGGACGATTTCTCGTCATACGGCTCAAGCGTTTCAAAAGGCTGACCTGATTGGAGCAGCCCAGCAATTACACTCGAACGGCAGCCAGTCTCATTCGCCTGGCAAATAATTCTTGCCTTGATTCGAAGTCACTCGCTTCACCGCCAGAGCCTTGGCGTAGAACGAGTGCGTGAGCATCCATTGCAAGGCTTTCACCTTGCCGTGTTTGCCTTCCTGTACTGCCTGCGCGATACGCATTTGCAGTCTTCGCACTTCGCGCTGCGCGGCTTTCCAATCAATGGAACGCCAGCTCAAGTGCTTGGTTGATGAGTGCACCATCCGCTTGTTGCCGGACGTCATTTGCTCTCTCATCTGTGAAGATTCTCCAAATTCTCTCGCGAAGAAACACCCTCCGGCCGTAGGTGCCTACTTCTCTTCGCGCGTAGTTTGAAGATTTTCGGTTGCGTCATGTTTCATACACAATCCGCGCTATTACAGAACGGCGTTTGCTTTTTCCAGACTCTCAATGCTATCGCCCCAACAACCAGCCTTGCGGTTAGCGCGCCGTTCTTTGCGCATGGCGGTCGGTGCATTGTCGGATAGGCTTCACACCCCGTCATCAGCGCAACGGTAGCATGCTATCCTAGAGTCTGATAGGAACATATCAGGTTTGCATAAGGAGAAATGATTCCTTACCAAACAATCAACTATGCGACATCGTGTCGCCCTCTAACACCCTGCTCAGTGGCGGAAGGACAAAGAGCCAAGTCGAGACCAGCACAGACGTTGAAGTTATCACCACATGAAATTTATGCACTGTCCTTCCGTCCACTGGAGCAGGTGTTAGGCCACGAATTATGAGATATTTCTTTGGCCGGCAATTATGGAAGCTTTTGGTGGTATTTGCCAAAAGAGACTTCAGCCGCGCTTCTAACTAACCATTCTTTGTCCGTTGATAAAGATTCTAGAATTGATAGAATCTGATCTGGTTTATCTCTTACTACATTTCTAAGACTAAGCGCCACAGCTTTTCTTACATTGCAATCATCGTCCTCAGCCCATTTTCTAAAGTACTGAAGAATAGCGTCAAATCTAACCGGCATAATTTTTTCTAGACAGGAGATCCCTTGAAACCTCAAAGCGGAATTATTCTTATCATCTACCCATTGTAAGAAAATTGGAATGACCTTATCAGGTAAAGTCACTCCGATATTGCAGAGTGCACGTTGAGCATCACCACTAACGTTCCAGTTTTCACTTTTTGCCAAAACATTTAAGACTGGAAGTACTTTATTAGGCATAGCTTTTCCAAGTTCACACAGCGCATTACTTGCATCCTGATCCCGCATCCAATCGGTTTCCAGCATTTGTTTAAGAATCGGAATTACTTTGTTTGGAATGATGAAACCGATTTCCGATAAACATGATATCGCTAATCCACGGTAGTTTTCACGTCTACCTAACATTTTGAACACAGGAACAACTGCTAAAAGATCTGCTATGTATTCATCTTTGACTTTAGAAATAATTCCTTGCCGGTAGCTTGGATGGTCAAAGTCAATAGTAAATCTACAAGATACATATGGAGAAGTTTCTCTCACAAATTTTTTGAGGTCATGATGACTGGGTGTGAATAGATTAAGTTTTCTTGTTTTTCTAATCCAATTGCTTTCAAGAGAGCTTTTTTTTAATTTGCATCTAATTATAGACAACACATTCCGGCTCTATCTCGTTAGAATCGTTGATTCTTTCTTCACATCAAGAAAGGAAAACGCCCATGATTGTTCTTAAAATTTCTCATAAACTGTTTTTGAGCTTCGGCATCCTTTTGCTGTTGATGATTTGTACGTCGATCGCAGCGTTGTACGGATTGAATCTGCTTTTCAAAGAAGCCGAGGATACGATTCATGACATACCGATGCACACGGCGTTTCTTGAAATCGAATCGACAACATCCAAAGGACATTTATATTATGAGGAAATGGAAATGGGCGTTCCAGGGCGCACGATTGAAGACGTCTACGTTTATTGGGATGAAGGCATTGAATTTTGTAATTTATTACTCGACGGCGGCGAATGGAAAGGCGTGCGGTATCCGCAGGTGGTCGATACGATGTTGCGTCATCAGGTTGATGTCGTTAAAGAAGCGTTGTCCGGCCTGATGGAAAAAGGACTTGAACGGCATGAAAACCCCGGCGCCATCGGCGGTGAAACGTACACGGCATTCAAAGATGCGTACGGACAAGTTCTGGCGGAATGCGAAAAAGCAAAAGCGTATGCCTTGCAGCGTTCCGGCGCAAGCTTGAGCACGATGGAAACGACGTTTGCCCGCAGCGGCACGGCTGTGATCGTGGCGTCATTTTTATTATGTTCCGTGGGCTTACTCATGAGCTTATACATTTCGCGCCTTTTGGTCAAACCGATCAATGAAGTTGCCGAATTAATGGACAATGCGAACCTCAATTCATTATTTCACACGGACCGGAAAGACGAAATCGGTTTATTGATGAAGGCGTTCGATAAATTCGTCACGTCGATTCGTGAAACGCTGATGGAAGTTTCCAGCGCTGCGGTTTCCGTCGATCAGGCCGGAAGGGAAATTCTGAGCGGCGCGACGATGATGAGCCAGCATACAAAAAAACAAAATATCCAGACGTCCGCGGTTTCCGAGTCGTCGGAAGAAATGGCCAAATCCATTCAGGATTCCGCTCAACACCTGATTCAAACCAAAGACATGACGTCCGAAGCGCATCAGCACGCCAGCATTGGCGCGCACGATATGGACGAAACGGTCGATCGCATGCACGCCCTGATCGATAAAGTTTTGAAAGCGTCGCAGGAAATCCGCGAACTCAGCGATGAAAGCGTCCGTATCGGTAAAGTGGCGACGATCATTGGCGACGTGACCAAACAAATCCGTCTCGTCTCGCTCAATGCGTCGATCGAGGCGACCAAAGCCGGTGAGATGGGCAAAGGATTTGCCGTCGTTGCGGAGGAGATAAGCGGGATCGCCGTCGTTGGCGTCGTAGTAGGGAGTGGCCATTTGCCCGCCGAACCAGACAACTTTATTTTGACCGACGAACACGTCCAGGTCGCCGTCGCCGTCGATGTCGCCGGC
>JABWAN010000605.1 GCA_013361015.1 Candidatus Zhuqueibacterota bacterium
CTGTTGCACGATTCTTCTGCGCAGTGGCGCGGCCAGCCGGCTTGCCAATTCGCCCAGCAGGTTCTTCGTTGCGTCGGTAAACAGGGCTTCGCGCAAACGGTTGTCGATATACAAAACGCCAAATGTGCCTTGTTCATCTCGCAAAGGTGCGCACACTACGGACAAAACGTTCTGTCCCAACACCGTCGCCGAATCGCGAAAGCGCGCATCCTTTCTCGCGTCCGCGCTTAAAACGATTTCATTGGTCTCCTTTACCCATGCCAGAATCATGCTGCTAATCTTGCTCTCCCGGCGATCTTCGATGTCTCTGCCGTTTTTGCGCGCTTTCAGAAAACGCAATTTCTCCTGTTCGTCATAAAGCTCGATCTGGCCGCGTTCCGCATTCGTATCGCGAATCACGATATCGAGAATTTTCGGCAGGAGCGCGTAAACGTCGACGGCTTCTATTAGCAGCCGATAGATTTGCAGCATGGTGTGATCTAGATTGGACATGTGTTTTTCCAGGGATGAAGTGCCAGAAAACGAGTATCGCAGGCTGACGCTCTGTCGAGGCTTGTCGAGGCCCTGCTAGCCTGCGATTGTGTGGCGTATCAGTCGAGCACAAGGCGGTATTCTGGAAGTGTGTTGCGAGAAATCTTGACGCTTTTTTTATTGTGAAAAAATCCTTAGTTTCTTCGTTACAAAAAACCTTTCAACGCAAGACCCCAAAAAATCGCCCTATTTCACAACGCATTTATGGGTCTGCAAATTCTTTGTAGAGGATTCTCGTATGAACACCAAACCCGAGGCCAGTGACGGCCGCTATGATTTCAAAGCGCTGGAAGCGAAATGGCGCCCGCTGTGGGAGAAGCTGGGGTTGTACAAAACCGGAAACGATCCCCATAAACCGAAAAAATATATTCTCGATTTCTTTCCGTATCCTTCCGGCGAAGGACTCTCCGTGGGCCATTGCCGCAACTACGTGCCGACCGACGTCGTCTCGCGCTATTATCGCAGCCGCGGCTTCAACGTCATGCACCCCATGGGCTGGGATGCGTTCGGCTTGCCCACGGAGAACGCGGCGATCAAGCTGAAAGCCAAGCCCGCTGAGCTTACGGCGAAATTCACCGCGAATTACAAACGCCAAATGGCCCTCATCGCCGCGAGTTATGATTGGGAGCGCGAGATCAATTCGAGCACGCCGGAGTATTATCGCTGGACGCAGTGGATCTTCTTGCAGCTTTATCATTCGTGGTATGATCAGCGCAAGAACAGCGCGCGCCCGATTGCCGAGTTGGAGCAAGAGTTGGCAAAGAGCGGCACAAAAAATATTTCGTTGCCTTCGGGCGTATCGGCATTGACGCCGCAACAATGGCAAGCGCTTTCTATCACACAGAAAAAAGATTTTTTGAGCAACTTTAGATTGGCGTATCGCGCGGCCTCCTCGGTGAATTGGGATCCGGTCGAAAAAACCGTGCTCGCGAATGAAGAAGTGGTCGATGGCCGTGGCTGGCGCAGCGGTGCGTTGGTCGAGCGCAAAGTTCTGCAGCAATGGTTCTTTCGCATCACCGCGTTTGCCGATCGTTTGGAAAAAGATTTGGAAACGATTGACTGGCCGGAGAGCATCAAAGCCATGCAGCGCAATTGGATCGGCCGCAGCGAAGGCGCGGAGGTCGATTTCAAAACCGAGGCCGGCAACTTGCGCGTCTTCACCACGCGGCCCGATACCTTGTGGGGCGCGACGTTTATGGTGCTCTCGCCGGAGCATCCGTTCGTGGCGCAATTGACGACGAAAGCGCAGCGCAGCCAAGTGGAGCGATATGTCGCGCAAGCGAAGGCGCAATCTGAAATCGCGCGCGCTTCCGAAGAACGTGAGAAAACCGGCGTGTTCACGGGCAGTTATGCGATCAATCCCGTGAACGACGAGAAGATTCCAATTTGGATTGCAGACTATGTGCTCATGGGCTACGGCACCGGCGCGATCATGGCGGTGCCGGCGCATGATGAACGCGACTTCGCGTTCGCGCGCAAATTTAATTTGCCCATTCGCGTCGTGATTCAACCCAAAGAGCAAAAGCTTTCTGTTGATGAAATGACCGCAGCGTGGCCGCACGAGGGCGTGATGGTCAACTCCGCGCATTTCGACGGCACGCCCGCAGATGAAGCCGTGAATAAAGTCATCGCGTGGCTCGAACAAACCAAAAAAGGCGTGCGTCGCGTGAATTATAAAATGCGCGATTGGCTCATCAGCCGCCAACGTTATTGGGGCACGCCGATTCCGATCGTGCATACGGATGCGCTCGGCGAAGTGCCCGTGGCTGCAGAGCAATTGCCGGTCGTGCTGCCCGATGTGCCGAACTACGAACCCACGGACACGGGCGAGTCGCCGTTGGCGATCATCGATGAGTTTGTGAATATCACGTTACCCGACGGAACCAATGGCCGCCGTGAGACCGATACCATGGGCACGTTTGCTTGTTCAGCATGGTACTTCTTGCGTTTCGCGAGTCCGCACGCGAATAACGTGGCGTTCGAGGCGGACCTCGTGAAGTACTGGCTGCCGGTCGATCTCTACGTCGGCGGCGCGGAGCATGCGGTGATGCACTTGCTCTACGCGCGTTTTTGGACGAAGGCTTTGCACGATCTCGGCTTCGTGCCGTTCGTGGAACCGTTCACGGTGTTGCGCAATCAAGGCATGCTGCTCTCGTATGACAATCAAAAGATGTCGAAGTCGCGCGGCAATGTGATTACGCCCGATGCCGTGGCCGAAGCGCAAGGCGTGGATGCGTTGCGCGCGTACATTCTGTTCCTCGGCCCGTTCGATGCGGAATCGAAGTGGGAAGAGACCGGCATCAAAGGCGTGAGCCGTTTTCTTAACCGCTATTGGGCCGTCGCGCAAGAGTTCGCAAAGGTGAAGTTCGTGGAGCCTTCCGAGGAACGCGAGCGCGCGTTCAGACGCATCATGCACACGACCATCAAACGCGTGACGCACGATATTGAAAATTTCCAATTCAACACCGCGATTGCGGCGCTGATGGAGTTCATGAATTTCTTTTATGAATGCCGCCGCGAGCAGGAAGTTGTGGGTGTGTCGTCGCCATTGTGGCGCGAAGGTTTGGAAACGTTCACGCGCTTGCTCGCGCCGATTTCGCCGTTCGTCTCGGAAGAAGTGTGGCAGGAAGTATTGGGCCACAAGGGCCAATCCGTGCATCAACTGCCGTGGCTGAGCTATGACGCGAGCGCATTGGCCGTGGATGAAATCACGGTCGTGGTGCAAGTGAACGGCAAGCTGCGCGACAATCTCACGGTTTCCATCAACGCTGATGACGAGTCGGTGAAGAAACTCGCGCTCGCCAGCGAGAAAGTGCAAAAGTTCATGGACGGCAAAGCGGTGAAGAAAATCATCGTGGTGCCGAAGAAGTTGGTGAATATCGTGGTGGGGTGAGTAACGACATTGCTTCTCATTGCAAAGCAGCAGAATAAAACACTATATGAATTCCTTAACCGTAAAAAGCGTTGGCCAGATCAAGAAGGCAAATATTGCTTTTGGAGATCTTACCGTACTGATCGGGCCTCAAGCCACGGGCAAAAGTATCGTCTTGCAGCTCCTCAAGCTTCTGATGGATTCCGGCTATGTGCTGAATGAACTCAAACGCTACGGCTTGGATTGGAATCGCGAACTGGCCGCTTTCTTGGATCTCTATTTTGGCGAGGGCATGCGCGGCATCTGGCATTCGGAGAAAAGCAGAATTTCCTTCAACGGCGACGCGGTGGATTTGAACAAACTCGTTGCTCGGCAAAGGAAGGTTAAAGAAGAAAGCTTGTTCTTCATTCCGGCGCAGCGCGTGCTCACGCTGCGAGAAGGCTGGCCTCGACCATTTACGGACTTTTCCCCCGGCGATCCTTTCGCGGTGCGAAACTTTAGTGAAAAACTCCGGTTGCTCATGGAGACCGAAAATGGAGCGGGGCGTCTCCTCTTTCCCCAAACGAAGCGGCTAAAAAAAGAAATTCGCGCAATGCTAGCCGACGCAATGTTCTCGGGTTTTGGTTTGAGCGTTGAGCGGCATCGATCACAAAAGCGTTTAGTTCTTGGGGAAGAAGCCTCGGAAACGTCTTTGCCATACATGGTTTGGTCCGCCGGACAGCGCGAATTTGTCCCTCTTTTGCTCGGCCTTTACTGGTTGTTGCCACCGAGTAGCACGACGCGTAAAGAAGGAGTCGACTGGGTGATTATTGAAGAACTTGAAATGGGATTACATCCTCGTGCTATTTCCTCGGCCTTGACTCTCGTTATGGAACTCCTTTCGCGCGGCTACAAAGTTTGCCTCTCGACGCATTCAACGCACGTTCTTGACATCGTTTGGGCATGGAGAATTCTTAAAGAGTATAAAGCGGAACCTAGTTATTTGTTGGAAATTCTAGCTGCTCCCAAGTCACAAGCCATGCGTTTCATGG
>JABWAN010000606.1 GCA_013361015.1 Candidatus Zhuqueibacterota bacterium
AGATACCGAGCAATGCAATGCCGACCACTGCACCGGCAGAAACCAATCCAGCAATGGCGGCGGGCGCGAGCGAGCCAATGAAGAGCGACGCGATCAATATCTGGGTCGGCCAGCGGCCGTTGCACAACGCAAAATTGTTGGTGACGATCGCAATGAGCCGTTCGCGCGGACTGTCGATGATGCGCGTGGCGACAATGCCGGCGGCATTGCAGCCGTAGCCCATGCTCATCGTGAGCGCTTGCTTGCCATGCGCGCCGGCCTTGCGAAAAAGATTGTCCATGTTGAACGCCACGCGCGGCAGATAGCCGAAATCTTCGAGCAACGTGAACATAGGGAAGAAGATCGCCATGGGCGGCAGCATGACGCTCACGACCCATGCGCCCGCGAGATAGATTCCGTCGAACAGGAAGCCGGAAAGCCACCACGGCGCGCCAATTTGTGCGGCGAAGTTTTTCAGGATCGGATGCATCGTGTCGATGAGTAGTGCGGCGATCATGCCCGAAGGCACGTTCGCGCCCGCAATCGTGAGCCAAAACACGAGCGTCAACAAGAGCAGCATCACGGGCAGCCCGGTGATCCTGCCCGTGAGAATTTTGTCGAGCGTGCGATCCCAATCGAAGCGCGGCTTCTCGCCGATTTTGGTGACGACGCGTCCCGAGATGCGCGCAGCATCGGCATAGATCGAGTCCATCAACGCGTCGTGAAAATTCTCACCTACTTCCCAACGCAGCGAGTTGGCGATGGCGAGGAGATTTTCGGAGGAAGAAGGATTATTCATAGATTTTCAAGTTTGTTTGCATGATGAGTTTGGTGCGATGGAGTTGTGGATTGTTGGATTAATGGTTGCGACTCCTCGTATGTCATTCTGAAACAATCTTTTTACGCGCCAGATACGCCGCCGAGAGCTTAAAAGGATTACCACGAAAACGCCCTAACCCAGACTGCCAGTCTGGACCAAGGTTCATTCTCATCATGCGCGGGTGGCCAAACGGCCATGACAAATCCTTCTGAATGACACGAATAGGAGCGCGCAGCGCAAAGACGAGTGAAGGCAAACTTGGGCTCAACGTCGTTTGTTGCCATCTAAAATCTTCGCGTCCAAGTTCGACTTCCCAGTGGCTACAAAAAACTTCTTTGCATGAATGCAAGCACTTTGTTATATTTTTAGCAACACAAACTAAGAAGGCTAGCCATGTTGCCGGATGATGTTACCATCACCATTCCCACTGAAATCAAGGGCGCGCTCAAAATACCGGAGCGCGAATTGGAAGCGCACTTGCGTAATTCATCTTTATGAAGAATGGCTGCTCGCTTTTCGGCAAAGCCGTCGAGCTTGCGCAACTCTCACACTGGGATTTTGCCGCGGAATTGGCCAAACGTAAAATCACGCGGCACTATACCGAACACGAGTTGGTGGATGATTTGGCATTTGCTGCATGAGAAAACTTAACGCTCCCGTATATCGAGTCAATAATTTCAAACCAGTGAAAAAGGCTAACTATGGAATATACCGTGCTCCTTCAGCCGCATAGCAAGGGCGGCTTCAAAGCTACGATACCCGCATTCCCCAAGTGTCGTAGCATTGGCGCTACCGAAGAAGAAGCGCTTACGAACTTGCGGATATCTCTGAATAGGCTTTTACTGAAGAGCAAAATCGTCTCGCTTAAAGTCGATGGCAATACCCAAGAAAACGATCCCTGGCTCGCAATGGCCGGCATGTGGCGCGACGATCCGACTTGGGATGAGTATCAACGCTTGATCAAAAAAAATCGCAAACGCCCGCGAGCCCGCAAATGAATGACTCTCGTCTGCGCATTCTCGATACCGATACTTTGAGCGCTTATCATCGTGGCCATCCTGAAGTTGTCGCACGTTATTCCGCTTTGCCTCTCGTCCTACGCGCGATCACCGTCGTTACGGCGGAAGAAGTTCTGCGCGGTCGTTTCGCTCAAATCAACCAAGCCAAAAAAACCGAGAAGCTTATCCTCGCCTACGATTTTTTGCGCGAAGCGGTGGTGAATTTGAGCCGCATCCGTATATTGCGTTTTGATGAACAGGCTGCGTCTCGATATGGGCGCATCAAATCTCTCAAAACTCGTGTGGGAACGCTCGACTTGCGCATTGCTGCTATTGCATTATCAAATAATGCCATTCTCATCACTGCTAATCAGCGTCACTTTCGCCAAGTCCCCGAGCTTATCACAGAAGACTGGACTGTCGCCACCTCCTAAAAACTCTGCTTCGCTAACAAGCATCACGTACCAACGCCCTCCATCACTCCACCAATCCAATGTTGAAGCTCACCCCGCGATCGCCCCTTCAAACTGCGGCGCTTGCACGAGGCTGCCCAACTCTCCCGATTTTACTGCTTCAATGATGCGCGGATCACCTTCCAGCAACCGCAAAGCGACCCAGCGCGCATTCGAGAGGCCGGGGAATTTTTCTTCAACCATATGCACCAAAGTTTCGAGCGCGTTCTTCAAAGTCTTCGACTCGCTTTTAATGCGATGCGGTTTGCACACAAACGCGCCGGTGGCGACTGCATGAATCTGCTGCAAAAGCTCGGGGACGCCTTGGTTCTGCCGCGCCGCTGTCGGCACGACCGGCACACCCAAATCCTTCGCGAGCAAACGGTCATTCACCTCCAATCGATGGCGCTTGGCTTCATCAATGAGGTTCAAACAGATCACCGCGCGGTTGGTAATCTCCAAAACTTGCAGCGCAAGATTGAGATTGCGCTCCAAACGCGTGGCATCCACCACGATGACCGTGACATCGGGCTGGCCGAACAAAATAAAATTGCGCGCGACCTCTTCGTCCGTGCTCGTCGAAAGCAAAGAATAGGTGCCGGGCAAATCGACGATCTTATATTTTTTTTCCGCGTAGCTGAATCCACCTTCCGCGCGCGTCACGGTTTTGCCGGGCCAGTTGCCGGTGTGTTGCCGCAAGCCCGTGAGCGCGTTGAACACCGTGCTCTTGCCCGTGTTGGGATTGCCTGCGAGCGCCACCACGAAATCCCAAGAATCCATATTCACACCAAGCTTCACCAAGTTGCTCACATTGTGAACGGGACAGGCCTCGCAACCGGGCGCGAGATTCGAAATGTTCGTGCTCATGCTGCTTCCTTTCGCTTGATGTGAACGAGATGGGCGTGCTCATTGCGCAATGCGATCATCGCGCCGCGAATGATGTAAGCCGTGGGATTGCCGCTCGCGCTGCGTAACTCCGCGGTGATCTCCGTACCGGGCACGATACCGAGATCCATCAAACGCCGGCGCTGCATGCCGCGACAGTTTTTTGAAATGCCGAGCACCACGCCGCTCTCGCCGAGCTTGAGCGCAGTCAGCGCCTCGTGCGGTCCGGTGACTTCATAACCTTTCGGCAACGGCACGACCGTGACGTTGGCAGCGGCGACCGGTGCGAGTTTGACTTCTTCGCCCTCGGCAATAAAATGTATGCGCTCCGGCGATTTGTCGATCACACGAATCTGCATGCCGGGATGCAAACCCTGCGCAACGAGTTGTGCATACAGCACCTCGGGTTCGTCTTCCATGTGCGTGATGTGCGCCAGCTCGCCGACGGGCAAATCAGTCATGGGCATGCCCAAGGGCGGCGGCAACTCGCCGTTGAACGTCGGAATCGGATCGCCGTGCGGATCAAAATCTGGACTGCCTAAAAATTTGTCGAGACGTGTTATGAGCTCTTCAGATTGAATGTGCTCCAATTGTTCTGCAATTTCATGGACTTCGTCCCAACCATAGTTGAGCTTTTCGACCAGAAAAACTTCCCACAAACGATGCTTACGTACAATACTCAGAGCCGTTTTTCTTCCTGATGCGGTGAGTTCCACTCCCTGGTATTTTTCATACCGTATCAGCTTTTTTTCAGATAACTTTCGAAGCATATCAGATACTGAAGCCGCCTTTGTATTTACTGACGCTGCAATGGAATTCGTAGTAACAACGGGGTTCTCTCCCTGACTGAGTTTCCAGATTGCTTTGATGTAGTTCTCTTCCGAATGTGTTGGCATGGGAAATGGATTCGAAGGCAAAGGTACATCAAAATATAAATTTAGGCAAGCCTAAAAAATACAGGCAGTACAAAAAAAGAACGCCCCGGATATCCGAGGCGTTCTTGAGTTTATCGCTGATATTACTTTCTCAGGTGAACGAAACCTTTGTTTGTGATAGGTTCCATGTCCAGATCGCAACGCGAAGTGAATTTCGTTACGAAATAGTAAACACCTTCAGTAGCATCTTTACCGTCAACTTTTCCGTCCCATCCGTATTTATAATCGTTTGAGTAGAATACTTCAGCTCCCCAACGATCGTAAATCCAGATTTCATAAGTTCCTACATACAACAATGTGAAGTCATAAGCAGGTTGTGTAGGCTGACCCGCCTGTACGAAGACAGTCTGATCAAAATAAGGAT
>JABWAN010000607.1 GCA_013361015.1 Candidatus Zhuqueibacterota bacterium
TACGGAGCAGAATAGAATTGAAAGGGCGACGCGGAGCAACGCACGCATGTAGAAACTCCTCCTCGGTTGATCGTGATAAAAAGACTTTCACGCAAAGACGCAGAGCCGCAAAGAAAAGCTTTGCGGGTTCTTTGCGTCTTAGCGGCTTTGCGAGCGCGTTTGATTTTCTTTTTGGCTAAGCTCGTACTATCAGCCTCATCTCCTCCGCAGCAGCTTCGTTTGATTCTCCCCGCCATTGATCAAATACAACAACGGCTGCGGGCGGTCAATACCTTCACGGAACGCGGGCAACGCTTGCCACGGCGTGATGGAGAGCACGTTCGCCATATCCATCCAATATTGCAAGCGGCTCGTTTGCAAATTCCACGTCATGTGAAAATGATTCGCAGGCGCGTATTGTTTGTATTCCATCATCGTCGCGTGCTTGGGCGTAACGAACGTGTGCGGCCATGTTGGGTTCGAAGTATTGCACACTGCTTGCGCGAGTTTGTCGGGCAGCGCGACAGTCTCGGCTTCATCCCAAATCATGCCGAACATGTTAGAGAGCGTGCTGTACGTCATGCGTGCGGCAATGCCGTGAATGCTGCCGGGGCTGATGAACGTGACGGAGTTGCCCATGCCGGGGAAGTAATATTCAATCGCGAGCGGGAAAGAAATGTTCTTCATGATCTCTGCTTCGGAAGCGCCGGGCAGCGCGGCCCAATCGAACGATGCCGAGCCGGAGTTGTCGCCATCGACGATGCCCTTTTGTTCCCACAACGTATCGCCTTTCAATGCAATGCCCAACTCTTTCGCGAGCTTTTGAATTTCCCACGGCTCCCACACTTTTCTGAAATCCATAAACAGTGGCGGATTTCCGGCAGAGAGCCACGTCATGAACAACTGCGTGAGCAAGCCTTGCACGTCCGCTTCGGTGGCATACGGCAGCACGGCTTTTTTTCCGGTGTGATCAAAGCTTGAATTGAACAGCGACTCCATAATATCCGCCACGGGCAATGGCACCCCGCGACGATCGGAGCCCCATTCGAGTTGGCTCATGAAACCGCCGCCCACGGCATCGAGCTCCTTCATCACGTCGCGCACGAGGAGATACATCGCGAGACTTTGATTGAGGCGATGATCGTCCAACTCGCTCTTCAATTCAATGCGCGGCTTCGCGTGTTCATCAAGCCACGCGCGCAGCGCTTGCAATTCTTTTTCATCATAAGCTTTCTTGTGCAGCATGTCCGCGAGCAGCTTCATATCGAGGCGCGAAATCTCCAAACCGAAATTGTTGCGCGTGGCGAGCACATGTGCGAGTGCGGTTTCCATGCCCATCGAATCATGGCCGAAGATGACGACCCTCCTCCCTTTCAAGCCCTGATATGTGACCGCGGCGTATGCCCAATCAATGAGTGCCGTTTTTGTTGATTCACTCATTTGCGGCAATTGTCCCGTGTCCGGCCAGTTGCCGACATTGATGTGAACGAGGCAGCCGTATTGCGAGAGCGCGCCCGAGGCCGCATGCGTGAACACAATACCGGGCTTCGGCCCGCTATTGCCGCATGTAAGATTAATGGGCGTGTCTTTGGGAAAATGCGCGAGCAACGAAATGAGACTGAGCTGCGGAAACGCCCACGTATCCGGCGTGGCAATGAGAATGTTCACGCCATGCTCTTTGAATTGCCGCGCGACGCGATCGGCTTGCGCTTCGCCATCCACCAAATCTTCGGAATAAACCACGTGCACCGCCTCGCCGTTGGGCAGCTTCACTTCCGCAGCAACCGCTTCCGCCACCAAACGCACAATGTTCGCCGCCCGCTCGCGCGAGGGTTGATCCACGCGAGGATCGCAGGGTGTGAAGACGCCGATGACGGGGCCGCGAGGGGCGTTGGAGATTGAAGATGTGACCTTCTTGAGCATTGGAATTTTCCTGTAATTTTTGAACCTTGCCTCTCGCAATGAAAGTTGCTACTTTGGCGCATCAAAAACAAGGAGACTTCCCATGAGTGAAATGATTCGCGGTATCTATCGCAACGGACTGATCGAGCCGGTCGAGCCGTTGAAAATCGCGGAAGGCACCGAAGTGTACGTGACCGTGCCGCGCAAACGCAGCCACGAGGACATGCTCGCGCTTCTACAAAAATTGGAGGAGCACGGCTTGAAAATTCACTATAACCCGGACAACGTTGGCAAAACTCCCCCAGAAATCAAACTAGGAAAGATCAAAGGCAAGCCGCTTTCCGAGACCATCATCGAAGACCGGGGGCCGCGATGATCAATTCTTGCGATAGCAGCGCCGTCACTAAAATTTATCTCGAAGAAACCGGCAGCGCTTTTATGAGGAAAATTCGCCTCAGTTTACCGAATGCGGCTATCTTCGTCGCCGATATTGCCGGCCCGGAGGTTCTCTCCGCAATGCAGCGGCGTTTTCGCAACGGCGATTTAGACGCAGAGATGATTTCCGAGGCGCGCAAAGATTTCCGCAGAGATTACTCGGAGTACTTTCAACGTGTTCCGCTCTCAGATCCCGTCGTCACTTTAGCCATGCAACTTATCGAGAAATATCCTCTGCGCGGCTACGACTCGGTGCAGTTGGCAACTGCCTGGCACTTGCAATCGACCCTGCGCGCCTTCAACGGCGAAGAGATTCGCTTTCTCGGTGCGGACAAAGTGCTTAACGAAGCAGCCCAAAGCGAAAGGCTGATCGTGATCGATCCTGGCGAACAAGAATAACTCACGCTACCCTCGTCACAGCGACAAAGTCAGAAACCTCGTCTCATTCTCCTCCCAATATCCCCTCTCCTCCGGCTGAAACGTTTTCACCTCAAACGAATCGCGCACCATCTGTCGCAATGCCGCAACATCAGCGAGCGCTCCGGTCGCAATCGCTTGCATTCCGAGGTTGCCCACAATCGTTCCTTCCACCGGCCCGGCAATGACTTCTCGGCCAATCGCGTCAGCGGTTAATTGGCAGAGCAATTGATTATATGCGCCGCCGCCGACAATGTGCAAGCGTTCGAGCTTTTGCGTGGTGATTGCCTCCAACTCTTGCAGTGTCGCGCGATATTTGAACGCGAGGCTTTCGAGAATGCAGCGCGTTATCCAGCCAACACCTTCGCGATACGGCTGTTGTGTCTCTTGCAAGAAGGCGAGAATTTTTTCGGGCATGTTGCCCGGTTTGAAAAAACGCGCATCCTCGAGATTGAGCCATGCTTGCACCGGCCCGCATTCGTGCGCGAGCGCTTCCAATTGCGCATACGTGAACTGCTGCCCATGCTCGCGCCAATAGCGCCGGCATTCTTGCAGCGGCCACAGCCCGAGGATGTTCTTCAGCAAACGCGTCGTGTTCGCCACCCCGCCTTCGTTGGTGAAGTTACATTGCAACGCTTCGTCGGTGATGAGCGGCGCATCGCGTTCAACGCCCATCAACGACCACGTACCCGAGCTGAGGTATGCCCAGTTGCCATTCTCCGCCGGCACCGCAGCAACCGCGGCAGCCGTATCGTGCGAAGGTCCGGCAATCACGGGAATGCCCTCGCGCAAGCCGCATTTGTGCGCGATCTCCGGCAAGAGCTTGCCGAGATATGTGCCCGGCTCAATCATGTCGGGAAAGATGCGTTTGGGAAACCAAAACACTTCGATCACGGGCCACGCCCAATTACGCGTGTGCGGATTCGCAAGCTGTGTGGTCGAAGCAATCGTGTACTCCGCTTTCTTCACGCCACAGAGCAGGAAGAGCAGATAATTCGGAATCGGCAGAAAGCCATCCGCGATTTCAAGAAGATTGACGCGCTGATTTTTTTCGGCGAGAATCTGATAGAGCGTATTGATTTGATGGAAGGCAATGCCGGTGTATTCGAAAATGTCGCGTTGCGGGAGCGTTTGAAAAGCTTTTTCAAGCATGCCGTCGGTGCGGCTGTCGCGGTAGGTATAGGGATAACCCAGCAAGCGGTCATCGCCGTCGAGCAAAACGTAGTCAACGCCCCACGTGTCGAGGCTGATGCCGTCAAAGTCTGGGCCGAATTGTTTAGCCGCGAGCGCGAGACCTTTTTCCAACTCGACAAAGATCGCGAGCACGTCCCAATGATAATGCCCCATGCAATGAATGAACGGAGTCGCAAAACGATGCACTTCGTGTAACGTGAGACGGCCTTCGACCAGTTCGCCGGCAACGCACCGTCCGCTCTCTGCGCCGAGATCAAAGCCGAGGTAAAGTTTTTTGTGTTCCATTGCAGCCTCAAAGACTAAACGATTAGCGAGAGGCCGTCATTCCGGAGGAATCTCTTTCAGGACAACCGCTGCGGTTTGACTTAAAAAGATTCCTCCGGAATGACATTATAAGGGAAACATAGTCATCGCAAGAACGCTTCCTTCAATCCGCCATCCACCGGAATGATATGCCCGGTCGTGCGGTCCGCGCGCGGTGAAATCAAAAAGTATCCG
>JABWAN010000608.1 GCA_013361015.1 Candidatus Zhuqueibacterota bacterium
GGTGCATCCGAAACTCGCGAAGCAGCTTGCGAGTCGCAGTACTATGCTCGCGGAAGATGCCGTAGATTGGGGCATGGGTGAGGCGCTTGCCATCGGCTCGTTGTTGCTGGAAGGAAGATCGGTGCGGCTTTCCGGGCAGGATTGCCAACGCGGCACGTTCAGTCATCGCCACGCGGTGTTGGTGGATTTTGAAAACGAGAAAGAGCACACGCCGCTCAATCACATTCGCAACGAGCAAGCGCAGTTCAAAGTGTATGATAGTCTGTTGAGCGAGTATGCCGTGCTCGGTTTTGATTACGGCTATTCGGTTTCGAATAAAGAAGCGTTGGTGTTATGGGAAGCGCAGTTCGGCGATTTCGGCAACGGCGCGCAGATCATCATCGATCAATTCATTTCTTCCGCGGAAGACAAATGGGGACAAACCAGCGGCCTTGTCATGCTCTTGCCGCACGGTTTCGAAGGTCAAGGCCCGGAGCATTCGAGCGCGCGCCTCGAACGCTATCTCACATTGTGCGCGGGCGAGAACATGCGCGTGGTTGCGCCCACAACTTCGGCGCAATACTTTCACTTGCTGCGCAGCGTGTTGCACGCGGGCGTGCTCAAGCCCGTCATCGTGATGGCGCCAAAGAGTTTGCTACGCTCAAACTCTGCGAAAAGTGCCGCTGCAGATTTCGAAACCGGCGGCTTTCAAGTTTTGTTGGATGATCCCGCGCCGCCCGCGCACGTGAAGCGTATCGTGCTCTGCTCCGGCAAAGTCGCGTATGATTTGATGGAACATCGCGCGCAACATCACATCGACGACACCGCGATCATCCGTCTCGAACAACTTTATCCGTTTGCGTTCGAAGCCATGAAGGAACTGTTCGAGTCGCGCTATCCCAATGCGAATGACATTCGCTGGGTGCAAGAAGAGCCGCGCAACATGGGCGCATGGAGCTTCGTGCGCGCGCGTTTGCGTTATATCACAAGCGAGCGCCACAAAATTTCTTACATTGGCCGCGTCCCCAGCGGCAGCCCCGCAACCGGCAGCCAGCGCATTCATCAACTCGAGCAGGAGGATATTGTGAGGCGAGCGTTTGAAGAGATGCGGTGATTTTTCAAATTGGACATGGCCGCTTATGGAGGTTAAGCAATGAATCTACCGAATCGTGAAAACGCCAATCTCAAGACCGTTTGGATAATCGACAAGGGCCATGATCGGCCACGTTTTGTGACCGCAGTTCCGAATTGAGTTTCAAGAATAAGGAACAGAAAGATGATCAGTGAATTGGATTTGGTCGTGCTCAACCATGAAATTTCCAAACACGGTCTAAAAGCCGGAGATGTTGGAACCGTGGTTCATTGCTATGAAGACGGCGTTGGATACGAAGTCGAGTTTGTGACAGCGGAGGGTAAAACCCTTGCTGTTCTCACTTTGACGGAAACCGACATCCGCCCATTTCAACGTGCAGAAATTCTACACGCTCGTGAAGTTGATGCAGTGCTTGCGTGAAGAATAATTAATGACCAATTTATTCCTTTGCGCTGCCGTCGCCTGCATTGATCCGCACAAGAGGATGTGGATGGAATAAACCATGAGTGACCTGCAAACACAAACGCCCGACGCGAGCGAAGCTTCCAGCGGCCCGATGAGTTGGGTCAAACGCTTCGGCACTTCGATCACGAGCACAATTGGCTTCGTGACTGCGCTCGCAAGCGCATTCAAACTTTGGAAGCAAGAACCGGATGTGTTCACGATCAGCCTGCTGGCGCTCGGTCTCGGCGCGGTGCTCGTGAGCTTGAGCTTTGTTCGCTTCAAAAAGCAACCGAATAAAACTAGCACTACTCATGGCGAGCGCACGCAGAGCCTGGCTTATTCGCCGCGAGCGCGACGTTGGGCATTGATTGGATTGATTGCAGTTCCCTTCTTCACTTTCGCGGGCGTAGCGACGTGGTTTTACATTCGCTCATTGCCCTCGACCAAAGTGCGTGTGCTCATCGCTGAGTTCGACGGCCCAGAACCGAAGAAGTATCGCGTCACCGAAAACATCCTCCGCCGCCTGCGCGAAGCCACGAGCAAATACGATGACGTGGAGATTGAAGCTTTAGCCGAAGTGATCACCGAGCAGCAAGGCAGCAAAGTGGCGCGTGAGAAAGGGAAAGACAAAAAGGCTAGCATTGTGCTTTGGGGGTGGTATGCGGCGACGGGCGTGCAAGCGCAGATCACCGTACATTTCGAGGTGCCAAAAGAGCTAATGAATCTGCCTTTGCCAAAGGCTCAACAAACACTGATTGTAGCTTTAGGTCAGTTGGAAACTTTTGCCATCCAAACACGGCTTTCAAGGGAGATGAGCTATCTCACATTAGTGACTCTAGGCTTTATTCGTTTCGAGGCCGAAGATTATGATGCAGCGATTTCGTTCTTTAGTGATGCCGAGACTCAGGTAGACTCGCCACAGGAAAGGATTCAACCAGTGGTGGCTGCATATCTATATCTAGCTCGCGCTTCTGCTTCTCTTAGAAGGAAAGAGTGGCCGCGTGCCTCAGCTGAGCTTGAGCGACTCAGTAAACTTCTTGAAATCGAATCTAGACTTTTCGATATTGAGCTTCGAAAGCACGGAATTGAAGTGGACAGCACGTCGAAATGAAGTGCTTCATGAAATGGATTGATTTCTTTGTGCTGGGCAAGAAAGTAAAAACCCAAACCATCAGACAGAAACTATCATGAAAGGCATTAACATCACCTACGATCCGTTCCTCGAAACCGAAGTCATCGAAATCATCCATGCCGAGTACGTTGACGGATTTCGTATTCACCTCTGGTTCAACGACGGCAAGGAGCACGTCGTGGATTTCACGCCATTCCTCGAGAAGGCTAGAAATTCCGCCTTGAAAAAGTATCGCGCGGTTAGGGAGTTTAATAAGTTCAAGCTCGTGTATGGCAACTTGGATTGGAATGATTACGAAATGTGTTTTCCCGTCGCTGACCTTCATGAGGGAAAGATTTAGGGCTTATGCATGCTAGCGGTTTTTAGAATAACTTCTTGCACAATCACATGAAGAAACGTAAGCTTCTTGAGAAGATACTCGCGAGCTCGAAGAATGTCAGATTCAACGACATGGTCACGCTGGTTGAATCCTTTGGCTTTCGTCTGTCGCGTGTTAGCGGCGGCCACCATATTTTTGTGCATGCTCAGGTGCGAGAATTGGTCAACCTCCAGAACGTCAATGGCAAGGCTAAACCATATCAAGTTCGCCAGTTCTTTCAATTGGTAGAAAAGTACAATCTTCAACTCGGAGACGAATCATGAAAGACTATCACATCAACATCTTTTACAGCGAAGAAGACGGAGGCTACATTGCCGATATTCCGGACTTGAAATCCTGCTCCGCGTTTGGCAAAACTTCGGCGGAAGCGCTGCGGCAAGTCGAAATCGCCAAGCGGGCATGGCTCGAAGCAGCGCGTGACGAAGGCAAGCCGATTCCGAAACCAAAGTATCGCCCAGTGATCTACCAAACCACTGCATATGCTTCAGCCGCTTGAGAGTGAACGTGCAAAAGCTTTTCCGGTGTACATGAATATCTCAAATAGAACCCAACTGCTTTCGCCGCCCTCCTGCAATAAGGCAGCGCCTCCGAAGTAAAGGCGTTGACGCAAACCCCGCTCGCTGCGGACGCATGAGATGAGATACCACGATGACCTCACGTGAACGAGTGCTCGCCGTGTTGCGCGGCCAAAAGCCCGATCGCGTTCCGCTCAATGTTTTCGCGGGCTGGAATCCCGAAGTGCAGGAGCAGGTCGAGGCGCGTTATGGCTCGCTTGAGGCTTTCAATGCTCACTTTCATATCGACGCGGTGACGGGCGTATTGCCGCGTTTTCCGTTTGGCGGTGCAGCGCGACACGCACAGATTGCAGATCTCGATCAGTATCTCGCCCTCACGCCGCACGATCCCCATGCCGCGACGATACTTTCAACGCCGTGCGATTCTGTTTTGTCAATGACCGTTGCACGCGCGCTGCAATATCACCAACAGCAGAAAACGGTCTTCTGCCATGCGTGGGGTGTGTTCGAGCTTTCGCAATTTCTATTCGAGCGCAACGGCATGCCCGGCACTGAGGAAGCATTGTTCAACATGGCAAGCGCGCCGGAGAAGACGCAGCGTTTGTTCATGAAGCTCGGCGCGTGGACTGCGGATTGTGTAGAGAACGCGATCGATGCCGGAGTGGACCTCATCGAACTTTCGGATGATTGGGGACAGCAGAACACGATGCTGTTCAGCCCGCAAATGTGGTGGGACATGGTTTATCCCGCAACAAAACTCATCGTCGATCGCGCGCGTGCGTATGACGTCCCCGTGTTGTTGCACAGCGACGGCGATGTCACAAAGGTGCTCGATGGGATTCGCAAGCTCGTCGTATCGGGGTTGCA
>JABWAN010000609.1 GCA_013361015.1 Candidatus Zhuqueibacterota bacterium
TCGCCGCAGAGGAAGCAAAAACTTTGGTCGCCGATCACCTGGAACTTGAAGTTTTTGACGGGACTCTATCGCAACGAGAGCAAGAATACCTAACACATGATGTCCGTGAAAAGAAAGGGAATTGGCTTTGGGAAAGAGCACGAAAAAAGCTCGTTCCACGTTTCACTTTTGGGCCAATTCGAGAATTCATTGACGGCATTCGCAACCATTGGTTATTACGACCGGCAGGCATTGGGGTAGCGTTCATCGCTTATGACATTGCAATAGCCACGAGCACTTTTGCAGACGACGAAATCAGTGTCGACAAAGTTATTGTCGTCGCCAAAGAATTGCCATCAATCCCGATGGGGTTGGCGATGATCGCGTCACCTTTTCTGCCGAAAAAGCACGGCAATCAAACATGAGCAGAAAATCTATTTCCAAAACTTCCCAAACCGATTGGGCACGGTTTGAGAAAATGACGGACGGCGATATCGACTTATCTGAGATCCCCGAAGTCACAGCAGAGCAATTATCCCGAGCCACGTTGCGCTTGAGCGGCAAGCCCATTCTGAAAAGCAAAATTCGAGTGCAAGCAACCAAGTAGTCCGCAAAGAAAAATCATTGCGACTCTGCGCCTTTGCGAGCACTTTGCTTTTCAACTCAGGCTTGTGCAGGCTGCTTAAAAAGATTCCTCCTGAATGACAATCTCCTCACCTCATCGCTCAAGATAGAAATATATGTCCGACCAAACCCACGTCATGCTCCTCGGTGTTGGCGCATTCGCCCACGCGATGATGCGCATTCTCAAAGAAGACGGCGCTGAAGTGAGTTGCTATCTCACGCGCGGCTACGGCCATTACGGCCCTTCGCTTGAAGGCGAGGTTTATCCCGCGTCGTATTTTCCCAGCCCCTGCCGCTTCGTGCGCGATAAAAAAGTTGATGTGCTCGTGCCCATGTCCATTGATTGGATTCTGCAGCCGTGGTCCGAAGAGCTGCGCTCGCTCGGTGTGCCGATCTTTTGCGCCGTGGATGAAGCCATGCGCCTCGAACGCGAGCGTGATTTCGCGCGCGAGCTGTGCGAGCAATACGGCGTCGCGTTTCCGAAAGCGTATGTTGCACGCAATCGTTTGGAGGCCGAGGCTCTTATTAAAAAAGACCAACGGCCTTACGTCATCAAAAATCCTCTGTGCTCGCCCACGAGTCCGATCCACACCATTGTGTGCGAGAGCGTCGAAGACACGTTGGGCTGGCTCGAGCGACTCGATTATGCCGAGGGCGTTTTCTTGCAGGAATACATGGGCCGTCGCGAGGCCGGTCACATCGCGCTCGTAGGCAACGGCGAAATTCATTCGCTCGTGACGAATCAAGAATACAAACGCGCGTTTGATGGCAACATGGGACCGGTCGCGGGCGCGCCGCTCGGCGGCTTGGCGGAAAAAGATCCGCACGACAAATATGGCTTGGCGAAACAGCTTTTGCACCCGCTCTTGCCGTGGTTTCGCGCCACGAATTTTCACGGCCCGGTGCAAGTGACCGCAGCGCAACGCGACGGCAAATGGCACGTGCTCGAATACAACGTGCGCATGGGCGTCACTTCCACGCAAATGATTTTGCGCTTTTTGAAAAACCCTTTGCAAGTTGTTCATCAAACCGCGCGCAATGAAAATCTCGATATCGCGTTCAGAGACGACGTGCAATTCGGCTGCAACTTAACGCTCGCGGGTTACGGCTATCCCTACACCGCGATTCAAGGCCCGTCGTTGCCGGTGAATCTGACTTCGCAGCCGACGTGCGACGTGTGGTGGAATGAAGTCGCGGAGAATGCCCGCGGCCAAGTGGTGATGACCGGCCACCGCATCGCGGATGTCGTTGCGGTCGCCGCAACTTTGGAACACGCCATTGCCACGGCATATGAAAATATCAAAAAGCTCAAATGCCTCAGCAGCTACTTTCGCACGGACGTCGGCGCAAGTTTATGGCCGCCGGGAAATGAATAAGAGCAGCCGCTCAACCGGGGCTGAACTTTCGAATAACAAGATAGAGGCTTGTCCCTTGCATTGTTCTTATCCATTGGGAAATTGTTGTCGTGGTTTGATGCGAAATTTACCAGAACAGATGCACATATGAGACGCGGCTCCACTATGCAAACGCTCACATACCAAGACTATCTCGCGCTGCCTGAAACTGTGCAACGACAGGAAATTATTGACGGAGGGTTGATTATGTCGCCCGCACCTTCGACGCGGCATCAAGTTGTGTTGGGAAACTTGTATCGCGCTCTTCATCGTTTTGTCTCTAACCATCGTTTGGGCATCGTGCTTTTCGCTCCATTGGACGTCATTGTCCAACGCAGAGGCAAACTGCGCACGCGCCAACCGGATTTGATTTACGTGAGTAAGGCTCGGCAACATATCATCACCGAGCAAATCGAAGGGGGACCGGATTTGGCCGTAGAGATTTTATCACCGCAAGACACCCGGCGAAAGATTACTGCAAAACTGAATGACTATTGCAAGATCGGCGTGCGCGAATGTTGGCTGGTTTCGATTGAGGCCGAAACCGTGGAAGTGCTATCATTGTCATCAAAGGGGATCAAGCGCGCCGGCATTTATGCTTTTGGCGAAGACGTGCATTCCGCTGTGCTACCCAAACTTCTTTTATCGACAAAAAAGCTGTTTGTGTGAAGATCGCCGCGCACTTTCGCGAGGCACAAGCTTTGTATTTTTTTTGGGAATGAAGCTCATAATGAAATTCTCTCTGTTCTGTTTGTTCGCGCTCTTTCTGCTCTCTTCGTGCTCGTCGCAAAACAGCAATCGCGGCGCGGCGTGGGAGAAAAAGGTCGATCCGCGTTTGCGCGCAGCATTGCAAGGCGAACAAATACAAACGCAGACCGCACAAAACTGGCAAGTTTTGCTCAAGTGCAGTGCGCCTCTTTCTGCCGCACAGAAACAGGAGCTCGCCGGCCTCGGTGCGCGGGTGCAGGCCGAAGTCGGCGCCATCGTCACCGCCGTGCTCCCCTCCCGTGCAGTTACGGAAGTGGCAAAGCTGGATTACGTAATTTACCTCGAACTGTCGAAGGACCGCAAAATACAGTCGCAGGACAAGCAACCATAAGGAGATTCGCGCATGTTGGGAAAAATCTTCAAAATCGCTGTGGGCGCGGTGCTGATCACGGGCCTCACGGCTTCATTGTGGGCGGGCGAATTGAGCGCGGAGATTGGACGCAAGCTCGACCCCAAGCTGCGTGCGTTACTCACGGCTTCAGATTTTTCCAAAGCCCAATTGGCGAAGAGTGCGACGCTCTTCGAACATGCCACGGGCAACGCCGTGCGCGTGCTCATTAAAAGCACGGCCACGCGCGAAGCTTTGCAAACTGAAGGTGCGCGCGTCATCGCCGTTGCCGGAGACATTGCCACGGCGCTCGTGCCGCAAGATCGGCTCGTCGATCTCGCGGGCATGGCGGAGGTCGTGTACATTGCCGCCTCGCAATCTTACCGGCTCTGCAACGACGTGGGCGTAGTGCAAACGCAAGCCGCGAGCGCGCGGCAGCAATATAATGTCACCGGCAAAAACGTGATCCTTGCTTGCATCGATTCCGGCATCGATTGGCGCCACGCGGATTTTCGCAATGCCAACGGGCAAACGCGCATCAAATATCTTTTGGATTTCAGCGATCCCGGCGACACCAATGGCGATGGCGATCTGGACGGCAAGGGGCCGTACGGCGGAACGCTGTACTCGGAGGCGCAAATCAATGCGGCGCTCAACGGCACGGGCACGGTGAATGAAGTCGATCGCAACGGGCATGGCACACACGTTACGGGCAGCGCCGCGGGCAACGGACGAGGCACGAGCAACGGCATTCCGGCAGGAACATATGCGGGAGTGGCGACCGAGGCCGACCTCATTTTCGTGAAGGCTTCGCGCGGTGATCAAGGCAGTATTCCCGACGCGGAAATTATCAGCACGCTCGCGTTTGTGGATAGCATTGCAAAAGTATTGCAACGGCCTTACGTCCTCAATCTCAGCCTGGGCGGGCATGAAGGCGCGCATGACGGCACGAGTCTGACGGAACAAGCGATCGACAACGTCGTGGGCCCGAGTAAAAATGGCAAGGCGGTCGTCATTGCCGCGGGTAATGATGGTGATGAATACATTCATGCCGGCGGCACGATGAGCGGTAGCCCTGTAACTGTGCAGTTTACTCTTCCGGCTTACACTGCCAATGCCGGCACCAAGAATGATTACGTGTTGTTTGAGGCATGGTATTCCGGATCTGCGAATCTTTCGTTTCAACTCACCGGGCCTTCGAACGTCGTGTATGGCCCGGTCGCAAGCGGTGGTAACCTCGGAGTGGATCGCGCGGATGGCGCAGTGGTTATTGAAAATGCTCGCTTCGGAAGGGATCCGCTGAACAATGAC
>JABWAN010000610.1 GCA_013361015.1 Candidatus Zhuqueibacterota bacterium
GAAAGCTGGGATCGGCTACAAGCAGGGATCCGCAATTATTCTTCGCCAAACAAAAAAGTGTTGAGAAAAAAATGAAGCTCCCCGATTTTTCGCCCGAAAGGATCGCTCTTCCGCCCATCAGCAAGTTGATCGAAGAAAGATTCGACGCCCTCTTGGGAAATACATGGCGAGACAAACAGCCAAGTACTCCAAATTCAGAAGGTTCCATCTTTTTTTCCATCGAAGATCTTCTGTGTCTCTTACAAGAGGCACCCTCTCAACTCAAGCCACACCACCGTTTACGGATCTGGTTTTCCATCGAAAAGCAACATCCCGCAACACAAAAGAATCTAGCAACTCACATACAGCACCTTTGGAGACAGGCCAGTCAATCTCAGGATTTTTCCATCCTTTATTTGATGGTTCAATGCTTTTTTACTTTCCTTCAAGAAAATCAGAAGTCTCTTTCCGAACCATCCTCACCACAAGAAAACCAAAGATGCTTACGCCGAGCGCGGTTTTATTCACGTTCCCGCAACCGGCTCTCATGGCGGCGTAATCGCCGAGGGCGGCATTCGTCGAGATGTTACCTTCAGCATAGCCGCGCTCCGTCTATTGGATGCAGATGATGATGTGAAGCAAACTCTCGCTCTCCGTCGTTATGTGCTGGGCCTTGCGCTCGTCGCGCTCACTGCGCTCGCCGCGGTTTTCTTTTTATTGAAATATCACTATCAAACCGTCGCACTGCTCAGCATCTTGGGGGCATATTGCGCGCACCTGCTGTGGTTGCTGAACAATCCTCTGCTCGGTCATCCGTTGGGCGCGGTCACGGAACATCAATACAATCTTTTTTATCTGTTCCTCTATGCCGCGATTTTTGCCGTTCCCAATCTTTTGCGCGCAGAGGACTCCTTCTCTGAAGCCACGAGAGTTTTGCTGCCTTTGTTGAATGGCATAGGATTCCTCGGCATGTCGGCGCTCGCAGGCTTGACTTTCTTCAAGCCAACGCTGGCCTCGCTGTATTTCGCGCTCGCAGCGTGGTTTCTGGTATTCGCGATTGGAAGTTGGGTGTGGCGCAAGAGCCGATTTGCAACTTCTTTCTATGCCTGCTTCGGATATTTGGCGTTGAGCGCCGCGATTTTCTCGCGCTTCGAGACGCCACAATATTTCATCTGGCTGGGCTGGCAAAGCCTGTTGGTGATCTCCACCTCGATTTGGTTCCGCTCGCAAATCGTGGTGGTGGCCAATACCATCATTTACACCGTCATTCTTCTGGCGTATTTGCGGCTGGCGCCCGCAACCGCCGCGGTCAACTTCAGCTATGCCGTCGTGGCGTTGCTCAGTGCGCGCTTGTTGAATTGGAAAACCGAGCGGCTGGCGTTGAAAACCGAATTGATGCGCAACCTCTATTTGGCTTCGGCGCTCGTGATTATTCCTTACGGTCTTTATCATGCCGTGCCCAAAAGCTACGTGAGCCTTTCCTGGCTAGCGGCCGCGGGATTCTTTTTCTTGATGAGCCTACTATTGAAAAACAAAAAATACCGCTGGATGGCGATCTTCACCATCTTTCTCGCGATCGTTTACGTTTTCGTGGTCGATCTGGCGCGACTCGAAGCTGGATATCGTATTCTTTCGTTTCTTGTGCTAGGGTTCGTGCTCATGGCGATCTCCCTACTCTATGCGCGTGCGCGGCAAAAAGCTTCCTCCACCTAAGACAAACAAACTCGATGAAGGATCGGCCATCGTGCAATAAAAGTTCCTCCCACAAAATCTCTTGCCGTTTATTTTGACTTTCGTCATCTTATTCCAACCATTAAACCGCCATGAACAGGGCTGAGAGTCTTGCCCTGGCGTATTTTCCAATACAACCTATCGGAGGCAGGATCGCATGGAAGATTCCAATAACATCTCTCGCAAGCTCCCCGGTTCATTTTATAACACGATCAGCCTGATCGGCGCTGGTATTGCCGCGCTGAGTTTTGCCGCCATTCTGTTTTTGTTTCTTGTGGAAGCCTTTGCAGAGACTTCAACGCCCTATCTCGGCATCATTAATTTGATCGTCTTCCCGATTATTTTAATTGTCGGATTGCTGTTGGTACCGTTGGGGATGTGGCGCGAACATCGCCGGCGAGCGCACGCGCAGGCCTTGCCCAGTTTGCCCCGCGTCGATCTCAACATTCCGCATCACCGGCGCATGGTCATGATCACCGTGACGGTGTTGACCGTGTTTCTGCTCTTCACCGGCGTGGGCAGTTATCATGCGTATGAATTCAGCGAATCCACGACCTTCTGCGGCCAGACTTGCCACACGGTCATGGAGCCGGAATATGTCGCGTATCAGAATTCGCCGCATGCGCGTGTGACTTGCGCGGGGTGCCATGTCGGATCGGGTGCGGGTTGGTACGTGCAATCCAAACTCGCGGGTGCGTATCAGGTCTACTCGGTGCTCTTCAAAAAATATTCGCAACCCATTCCCACGCCGATTGAAAACTTGCGTCCCGCGCGTGAAACCTGCGAGCAATGCCACTGGCCGCAAGCCTTCTTTGGCAACAAGCAAGATACGCGTGTGCATTTCATGAAAGATGAAGCCAACACACGTTGGGCCTATAACCTGCTCATCAAAATCGGTGGCGGCAATCCGGAAGAAGGGCACACCTCGGGCATTCACTGGCACATGAACATCAGCAATAAGATCGAGTATTTCGCTTCCGATGAAGCCCGTGAAGTTATTCCCTGGGTGCGATCCACGAATTCCAAAGGCGAGGTGACGGTTTATTCCTCCGACCCCGAACTTTTGGCGGGCACGATGGATCCCCTCAAGCTGCGGAGAATGGATTGCATCGATTGCCACAACCGGCCCGCGCACATCTTCGCTGCGCCCAATATCGCTTTGAATAAGATCATGAATAACGGTTTGATCGACATGTCGCTCCCTTCGATCAAAGCCACGGCCGTCGAAGCGCTCACGCCCGAGTATGAAACGAAAGCTGCGGCGCTGGCGGCGATCGACTCGACGATTCACGCCTTTTATCAAAACGGCTATCCGGAAGTAGCGACAGAGAAGCAAGCGCAAATCACCGCAGCGGTTGCGCGCGTGCAGGATATTTATGCCAAGAACAACTTTCCTTACATGAAGTCCAATTGGCGTTCATATCCCAATCACATCGGCCATTATCTCAGCGCCGGATGTTACCGTTGCCACGACGGCCAGCATCAAACCGCGGACGGCAAAGTGCTCACAAACGATTGCAACACGTGCCATCTCATCATCGAGCAAGGCGATGGCGTGACGGTCAACGAATCCAATCTGCAGGGCTTGGAGTTCAAACATCCCATTGACATTGGCGAGGAGTGGAAGACCACGAGTTGCCACGAATGCCATGGTGCAGCCGCCGGACTGTAGCCAGCAAAGCACCAAGCACGGGCGGAGTCTTTCAAATACACATAAGCTGGTCGGCCACATTTCGCAACCCACACTTTTTCGGAACAGCGCGCGGCCCCGTTCATAAATCATGAAATGAGCGGGGCCGTTCTTTTTTTCTCGCGGTGACGGCCTTTCCTAAAAACGCAAAACTCTCTTACAATTTTTCTAAAAGTTGGAAAGGCGCCTAGCCTTAGAATGACGGATGCTTCCTGCATAAACTGTAATTTTTAAGCATTAAACTGTGACGCTACAGACCATTTTCATGCAGCACACTATTTGCAAATTAAAAAAATATTTACTCTCAACGCGGTCCCCAACTACGGCACAATTCGTTCACACGGCAGTGAGCATCCTTTCGCTCTGCTCGGCAAGTTCCGCTGTTTCCGCACCATAAAGCAGAGATATTTTGTATAATCCCATTCTTCCTCATAGAGCCAAGGAGGTTCCATGCCTGATCCTACTTCATCAATTTGGCAGGCGATGCAGAACAAGGGCTACTCACGTCGGGATTTTCTGCGCTTCTGCAGTTTCGCCGCGGGCCTGGCCGGAATCGAAGCCGCCGGTTTGGCCAAAGTGGTGCACGCGTTCGAGAAGAAGCCGCGCCCACCGGTTGTTTGGCTTCACTTTCAGGAGTGTACGTGCTGCAGCGAGTCCTTCATCCGCTCCTCCCATCCGATTGTTGCCGATGTCGTGCTCGACACGCTCTCGCTCGATTACACCGAAACTCTGCAAGCCGCCGCAGGCGCGAGCGCGGAAAAGTGCCTGCACGATACCATCAAAAATTATCCCGGCCAATACATTCTGCTCGTCGAAGGCTCGGTGCCGATGAAAGACGACGGCGTGTACTGCATGATCGCCGGCCGCTCGTCTGAAGACATTCTGCAGGAATGCGCCAAAGACGCCGCGGCCGTGATTGCGTGGGGCAGTTGCGCCTCGAATGGTTGCATTCAAAGCGCGAAGCCCAATCCCACCAACGCCACGCCGATTCACAAAAT
>JABWAN010000611.1 GCA_013361015.1 Candidatus Zhuqueibacterota bacterium
CAGCGAGAAGTCTAGTTCGATGTGCGTGCAGGAACTTCGCAAAAACTCCGAAGGAGCGCGATGGGATAACTCAGGGTAAAATCCTGGGAACGTCTTTTCTTTACTGCGCTTTGAAGCTCGCCCTTATCTCTTTCAACCCCGCCAAGATCGCCGCTCTCCCCTCTTTGCGCTCGAGAGCCGCGAAAAATTGCAGCAGCCACGCACGGTGCGGCTCTAACTTTTCGTTCGTGCGAATGAAATGCTTTGTGCCTGCGAAGGATTAACCGACTTCGAAGAAGTAAAGGAGGGAGTGTCTCTCACGGTATGTGTGGAGATCGAACTCGGATGCGCGCAGGTTCAACGATGACGACGCAACCGGCCAGAGGTTCTAGCGCCGTGCGGCGCACAAAATCTTCAACAAATTGATTCACCGCCAAAGGTCCGTAAGTTCGTGGCCGAAACAACACAACACCCGCGTGGCTTCCGGGCGGATACTTTCTCAAATCGCCAAATTCAATATCGAGCGTGAAAAGCATTCGCCCCTCATCCCGTGTAACGGCTGCGACCAAAGTATCAGGTTTTGACAGCAGACCTTCATCGGCGGCGGTTGCTACGTCATGCTCGTAAGCGCTCAAACTTTGTTTGAGGTGGCGCGATAGGTTTTCATCCAATTTCAGCTTCATCAAGCCGCGGCGACCTTCCAGATGTTTTCGCGTGAGAGCTCCGCGGCGTAAGCCAGCGCCGCCCGAATATCGTCAACGTGCAATTGCGGATAGTGATCAATAAGTTGGTCCGCGGTCAAGCCTTCGGCCAAGCCGTCGAGGATAACTGCGATATCAATGCGCGTGTCGCGAATACACGGCTTTCCGCCGTTCACTTTGGCATCGACATGGACGCGCTCGAGCAGGTGCGTTTGATACATGGCGTTTCTCGAATTATAAAGTTGATTCGGTGATTGGGTTGATGAAATATAGGTGAAATGAGCACGAGCCGCAACAGCCTATTTTGCCTCGTTAAAGTTTTTACGCACCTCTTCCACCCCCGCCAAGATTGCCGCTCTCCCCTCTTTGCGCTCGAGGGCCGCGAAGAATTGCAGCAGCCACGCGCGGTACGGTGCGAGGGTTTCGTTCGTGCTGATGAAATGCTTTGTGCCTTCGAATGACCAACCAACTTTGAACGTGTCGGGCTGCGCCGCGATTGCGGCTTGCAAGGTTTCTAATGCCGCGGGAACTTGCTGCGTTTGGTTTTGCGCGAGCGCGTTGGCAATGCCAATGGCGCGCAGCGCGATTTTGGTGCGCGGCTCCACCTCTGCGTTTGCCAACAAGCCGACGAGGTCTTGCTCGCATGCGGCAAAGCGGCTCGTGGTGAAATGCCTTTCCGCGAAGTCGCATTGCGCGGAAAGGTCTTCGGAGAATTGCGCGAGCCAGTTTTGATTGAGCACAAAAGCTTCGGTGAAATTGAACAGCGCTTCGTGATAGAGATAGCTCGCGGTTTGATAGGCTTCTTCATATTGCGGATAAACTTTGAGCACATTGGCATAGCACGAAGCAACGTTCGGCCAGTCTTCAAGCAGCACGTAAGTTTTGGCAAGATTGTTTTGAGCCGTCGCCCAATACGTTGGAATGTGTTCGAATGTATAAACCACGAGCGCCGCGCGGTACGCTTCCACCGCCTGCGACAACAATTGCGCGCCCTCTTCTCCCCCCGTGCGAATGCCCAAATCAGAGAGCACATTTCCCAAGCCGACTTGCACTGCCGCCCATCCTTCCGGCTCGCGTTCTCGCGGCCAAACTTCGCCGGCTTGCTGATAGGCCTGCTGCGCCGCGTTTAAATATGCTGAAATTTTATCGCCGGCAGCGCGGGTGCCAAGGTTTCGATTAGCATTGCCCATCGCCAGAGCGAGGTTGGCCCATTGCTGCGGCGCTTGGGTTTTATCAACAAGCTGCTGCGCGCTGTGATAGGCAGCAAGCGCTTTGTCAAACTGGTTGTCATTAAAATGTGAATCGCCGGCCAAGCGCGCGTTCTCGATGGCCTGCGTGGTGAGCTGCTTTTCTTTTTCCTCCAAAGCCTGCTTCTGCTTTTTGGTTGCGGCCAATTGCGTGCTGTCTTGCGCAAACGCGGCTTCAAAGTTCTTCGCGGCCTCGGCAAAATTCTTTTTGGCAAAAGCGGCCAAGCCGAGGCGGTTCAGGTCATTCGACTTGGCCTCGATTTCGGCAATCCATTTGTCCATTTCCGCCTTGGCCTGCTCCGCGCCAAAACCGTATTGCACGGCCCAGTCTTTGATGAAGCGGCCAAAATTAGGCTTGTTCTCAGGGTTTGGCGAGGACGTTTGTTGCGTGGATTTTGCCGCCATGTCGCGCACTAATTTTTCGATGCGGTCGTTCGTCCAAAACAGTTTGGACCCGACCGGCAGCAACTCCACCTCAACGGTTTCTTTTTTCAGGTCGAGCGGAATGCGCGCTTCGCCGTCGAGCGGATAACGAATGCGCCAATCGGTTTTGTCAATCACGAGCGTGACCATCTCGCCCGCGGCGTAGCCTTCCGGCAATTCGAGCCAGCATTGGCCGAGATCGTTGGTCTGTTTGCTCGCGCCGTTTTGTTTCAGCGTCACGAAAAGCCCGGCCTCGGCCATGCGCGCGCCGTTCTCGCCGAAATGAAAGACCTCCACTTGCAGCCTCCGCGCGGCGCTTTTCGGTCGCGCGGTGGGCGCGGGCTTTTGCTGCGCGAACACGGCCGCGTGCACAATGAGCAGAATCAGGGCGAATCGTAATCGCTTCATTTGGGCCTCATTTGGTATTGTTGCAAGTCTTCGCTCCACGCCGGGTCGCGCAGCAAGGGCGGATAGCCGGTGCGATAGGCTTCAAACCGCACGCGCTCTTGCGGCGGCGCATAAACGCGAAACTCGAACACACCGTTCGCGTCCGTGGTGTCGCTTAGGTTCAACTCCGGCAAAAGCACGCGCACGCTGTCGAGCGGCATGCCGGCCTCGTCCTTGATCTGGCCTTTGAGCGTTAGCCATTGCGCGGGTGCTTGCACGGAGTCCGTTTGAGGATTAGACGCTCGCGGCGGCGCAATCTTCTCACGCAATTCTATGAAGCCGAGCACAATGGCGAGCACACCGCCGATGAGCCCCACCCACGTTTGCCAGCGTTCGAGCAATTTCTTTTTCGGCTCTTCTGCGGGTGGGGGAAGAGTCACGTGAATATCGCCCGCGGCTTGATACACATTGCCCTGCACGTTCCAACCTTGCTGCGCGAAAATGGCTTTGGCTTCCGCCACAACTTTTTCCGGCGCATCGGATTTGAGAGTTTGGAGTTTTGCGAGAACGCTGGCTTGTTGCACCCGCGCAACGGCGGGCGAAGATTGCTGCAGTGATTTGAGCAGGCCAGGCAAGCCGGTTTCAAAATTTTGCAAAGGAATGCCGTTGATCGCCCGCAGCGAAGGCGGCAATGGCGTATCATCGAGCAGACACGGCACAATGGTTTTCTTCAACGCCAGCGCGGTGTTCCATTCGAACTCCACAAAGTGGGATTGCGCCGCGTGCTGAGACCACATGAGTACGAAGAAATGATTTGCGGCAATAGCTTCGCCGATTGCCTTCGGCCATTGCTCGCCGCCGCGTATGCTTTCCACATCGCGCCAAACCGTGTGGCCGTGCGCAAGCAATGCGGCTTCGAGTTGTTCGACGAGCGTCGTGTCTTTGCGCGAGTAGCTGAGGAAGAGAGTGGGCATGGTTCTAGGCCGGCCTTGCTTTTCATTAAGAAGATGCTCTTGCCTCAATTGAGGCATGCCAACTGGTGTTTCAATTGAGTATTTGCGGCCGTCGTCCGAAACAATGTGCCAGAACCTCCGCCCTTTTATAGATTCCTCCCTTGATGCAAAAACATTTTTAATTGTGAAAGGGACATAAGGTTGAATTAGCGCACTGGGATCTCTGGCTTTCAAAGCCTTTACATCCTCGTCGTGCTTTAGCCTGCGCTTTTTATCGATTTCGGCTGCACAGTGTATTTCACTTTCTTCTGGAAGCTCTCTTCGTGCTGCCATCGACCTAATTTCTTGTATATCCCGATTCGTGAGGAAGCCGGGGTCTTTTGATGAGGCGTTAGCTTGTTCGCCCGATTTGTCGGTTGCATTCATATTGTCATCCATGATCAAATGCTCTATTTCAATTGACAATGAAAGGAAGCACGTAATGTCCACTCACAATCCTAGCTCTTCAAGTCCGCGCGGCCAGGGAAAGCACATTGCCCTGCCGATTCTTTTGGGCGTGGGATCGAGCGAGAGGCAAAAGGCTTCGCTGTTGGGAACATCATTGCCGAGTTGCTGCAAAGCGCGCACGTCATCTTCGGCCACGCGCGCGGTGGATTTGATCTCGACCAGTGCGCGTTTCAAGCCGGGGC
>JABWAN010000612.1 GCA_013361015.1 Candidatus Zhuqueibacterota bacterium
GGCGAACGGCAAACTTGCCGGCAAAAGCAAAATCTCACTCGCCGCGGGCGGTTGCGCGCTGCTGGAGGAATATGAAAGCACGGGCGGCTATTCCGGCAAGAGCCTGAATTTCTACAAAACCGATCTGGACAAGTGGCAACAAGTTTGGGTGGGCAGCGACGGCGGCGTGCTCACGCTCACGGGTGAATATCAAAACAATAAAATGATTTTGGAGGGCGAGTCGCAAAGCGAGGGCAAGAAAATTTGGGACCGCATCACATGGCACAACAACGCTGCGGAGCACACGGTGAGACAAGTATGGGATCGCTCAGAAGACGCAGGCAAAACCTGGAAAACGATTTTTGATGGATTGTACACGAAGAAAAAATCGTGATTGCCCGGCAACGAGTCGTTTGCCGTTTCCTCCTATCTCGAACGGCAGCGAGCTGCTTTACACGTGCTCGTTGCCGTTTTCTTTTAGAAAGCTCCGGCCAGCCAAAGGCCGTGCAGTGCTACTTGCATTTCTGGCCCCCGGGCAAAATGAATTTCACAAGGCCACGCCGTCGTAATGCCTCGGTTACAGGTGGCGGCCGCCCGGCTTGCGAGGCAATGCCGCACCGTGTTCTCTTTTGGGCTTGTCGCTGCTCGTTCTTGCGAGTCTTCTTTGTTTGTTTACCGAGGGGGCTAGTTGACCTAGCTGACTTGAAGCGCTGCGCGGACTTCAAAAAGCCAAAGCCTCCATCCTTAAAATCAATGCTTGCAATTCAACCAAATAATCTTTACTATTTCATAGTTCTGTACACCGCTTTGCGCTTTAGAAATTGGTCACCCGAGGTGGATGAGGTCTAGTCTGGATTGAGTTCCGCGTTTGGGTCCTTCTTCAAATTATCGAAGAGGTGACTTTGGTTGCAACGGTTGTCGTCTTCAACCAGCGATTCATCCGGTTCTACCTCTTACAAGAATCAGTAGGATTAGCGGATTTCAGCTACTGGAGTTGTGGGAGTCACAACGGCTGCAAAAGCTGGTTGTACATTCAACCGATTCTCGGCGGCTTCAGGCTCCGAGGCAACAACTAATCAAACCAAGAGGACTGTCCAGATTATGGAAACCGGTACCGTCAAATGGTTCAATGAAGCCAAAGGCTATGGTTTCATCAAGCGCGAAAGCGGCGAAGATGTGTTTGTGCACTTCAAATCCATTCTCGCCGAGGGTTTCAAAACCCTGAAAGAAGGCCAGCAAGTTCAGTTCGAAGTGGAACAAGGGCCGAAAGGATTGCAAGCGACGAAAGTCACGCCGCTTTAATTCCGAACTGATGACAACGCAACCCCGTCTTCCTAATCGAAGGCGGGGTTTTTTGTTTCGCCTCGTTATGCAAGCCGAATCAGCAATGGACACAAACATGCGCCCCCCAAACTTTCCTGCGTGCAAAGATCGTCTCGGCATTGTGGTTCTCGCTGCGTTCCTGCTCACGTTTGCGGCGTTCGCGGTTGCGCAAAAACCGGGCATGCGTCCCGAGTTTAGCCTCGTTCAGCTCAATGATATTTATCGTATCGATGCGGTGGAGAATGGCAATGCCGGCGGCATGAGCCGGGTTGCGACGCTCCTCAAACAAACCAAAGGCCCGGTGTTCATTCTGCACGCCGGGGATTTCATTGCGCCTTCGCTGGAGAGCAAATATTTTGCAGGCCAGCAAATGATTGCAGCGATGAATTTTTTGCACCGCCTCGCTCCCATGTACGTCGTGCCCGGCAATCATGAGTTCGATGAAAAGCAGCCGCAAATGTTCATGCAGGCGCTGCGCGCATCCCAATTCACCTGGCTCGCCGCGAATCTGAAACTGGGCACACCGGAGCCGGAATTGAACAACAAAATCGCCGGCCACACGCTGGTTACGATGGGCAAGATGAAAGTGGGACTATTTGGCCTCACGCTTCACGGCGCGCAGAATGGCAAGGATCGCGACTATGCGCCGGTCGATTCGAATTACATCGCCCTCGCGGAGCGCGAGCTGCAAGCATTGGAAGCCGCCGGCGCAGAAGTCATTATCGGCTTGACGCATTTGAGCATCGAGCAAGATCGTCAAATCGCGAAGCTGCGCCGCCAACACCCCAAGTTCATGTGGATCGCCGGCGGGCACGAGCACTATGCGCAGAAAGAGGAGATGAGCACGGAAGCGGCGTTAATCACCAAAGGCGACTCGAATGCGCGCACCATCTGGCGGGTGCAATTCGGGCGTGAAAACGGGCAGATTGCGCTTGCCGTCGAAAAGCTCAAAGTCGATGCAGCGATTCCATTGGACAAGCTTTATCAAAAAGAGGTGGCGGAGTACTATCGCGCCGAGTTGGAAAAGAAGCTGCCTTTTCTGAATGACAAAATCGGCGCGAGCGAAACCGTGTTGGAGGCGACGGAGGAAGCGGTGCGCACGGGCGAGAGCACGTGGGGGAATTATCTCACGGACTTGATGCGCAATGCGTTCGGCAACCTGCGCGCGGACGTTGCGATACTCAACGGCGGCGCGATCCGCATCGACGATAATTTTTCCGGCGAGCTCCGTTTCGAGCACTTGTGGCGCACGTTCGGCTTTGCCACGCGCGTGGCATATGTGTGGCTCAAGGGGAAAGATTTGAAGCAAGACATTCTCGAACACGCCGTCGCCGCGGAACCGGGCAACGGGCGCTTCCTGCAAGTATCGGGACTCAAGTTCGAATATGATCGTCGCCAAAAAATTGGTGGGCGCGTGCAGAATGTGAAAGTGGCGAGCGCGACGGATTGGGAGGAATTACATGACAATCGAATCTACCTCGTCGCAGTGCCGGATTATCTGTACGAAGGCGGCGACGGTTATGCCTTCAAAACTAAAGCCGTGATGAGCATTCCACCCGGGCCGGAGCTGCGGCTGCTCACCTTCGAGGCAATCTCCGACGCGTATGCGAAGGGCAAAGCCATCGCGCCGGCAACGGAAGGGCGAATTGTAGAAGTCAAATAAGCCGTGACTGAACTCTAAGCCTTCTCACAAGATCGATTTGCCCAGCAACGACGCGATGAGCTCCGCGGCCATGTTCGCGGTGTGATTTTTCTGATCGAGAATCGGATTGATTTCCACGACATCGAGCGAGCCAACTTTGCCGCTGTCATGGAGTAGTTCCATTATGAGATGTGCTTCACGATACGTGAAACCTCCCGGCACCGGTGTGCCGACCCCCGGCGCATCCCACGGATCCAAACAGTCCATATCCAAACTCACGTGCAAGCGCGGCAGGTGATGCAAGCGCCCGAGCGCTTCGTGCAACACCGCGGGAATACTGCGCTCATCGATGTCACGCATTGTGTAGATCGTGACACTGCTTGCCCGCAGGAGCACGCGCTCTTGGTCGTCCAAATCGCGCACGCCGAACAACACCACCTCGGTCGGGCGCAGTTTCGGGCCGGGCCTGCCGACATTGACCAACTCCGGTGCGCCTCGCCCGAGCAACGCGGCGAGCGGCATGCCGTGAATATTGCCGCTCGGCGAGCTTTCGGGCGTGTTGAAATCGCCGTGCGCATCGATCCACAACAACCCGGACGCGCCGTCGTGCGTCACGCCGCCCACGGTGCCGGCTGCAATGGAATGATCGCCGCCGATAAAAATTGGAATGCAGCCTTCGGCGATGGCGCGGCGGCCTTGTTCGTAAGCCAGGCCGCAAGTCTGCACCACCGAAGGCAGAAAAGCCAGGCCACCTTCACGCGGCAACGTGTCCCGCACTTGCACTTCCAGATTGCCGATGTCTTCCACCTCATAGCCGAGTTTTCTGAGCCGGGTCGCAAGTTCGGCATAACGCAATGCGCTTGGGCCCATGTCTACTCCGCGCCGCGATTGGCCGAGGTCCATGGGCACGCCAATGAGTCGAATAGTTTTTTTCTTCATGCTGCAAGGTAGCCGCCGATAGGAAAGGTGTCAAGCAAAAAATCTGTGGAGCGGCAATGCCGCAGTCGTTGGTCGTGAAGATCGCGCGGCTGTCTCTGAGGGTTTGTTACAAAGACTAGGTTGGGTCTTTTATGTTTTGTCGCTGCTGCACCGAGGGTTCATCTCTGCTTGTTTACCGAGGTGGTCTCTGCGCGCGAGGTGGCTTGGAGTCAAAAGCATGCCTGCGCCTTCGTCGTGTGCCATTCATAAGAATGCCGGCTTTTGCTTTTTGAAATCTGCGCAGCGCTCTAAGTCAGCTCGCTTGCAAAGATTACCTCGGTAAGCAAACAGAGAAGACACGCAACAACGCGCAGCGACAGAGCAAAAAAAGCATAATGCCGCACTGCTCGGAAATCGGGGCGCTGCCACATGCACAAAAGGGATCACTCCGCGAGGACTTTTTCAAAAACCACTTTCCCGCCGACAATCGTCATCACGTTTTGAATACGAAACAAG